>JAJUFY010000048.1 GCA_029263635.1 Ectothiorhodospiraceae bacterium
CGGCGCCAGCCCGCCAAACTCGCCCGGCCACTGGAACGAAGCCAGCACCATGAGCAGTGCCGGCAGCGCGAACAGCGCGCCAAGGTACACCAGCGGTGGCAATCCCAACCAGCGCGCGTTCATGGCTAGTCCCGCAGGAAACGGCCGGCCTGCAGCGGCCAGCTCAGCTGCATCGGCGCACCCGGCTCCGGGGCCGGCTCGCCCGGGCGGCTGGCGGCCTGGACATCCAGCCGCATGCCGTTGGCGAGCTCCACCTGGTACAGGCTCACCGCGCCGAGGAACAGATGTCCCTGGATCTGGCCTGCGAGCCCCTGCTCGCCCGGCCCGGCCGGTGTCAGACGGATGTGCTCCGGCCGCACGGCCAGCACGCCCTGTTCGCCTGTCTCCACCCCCGGCTCCGCCGGCACGTCGAGCAGAACGGGCAGTCCCGGCAGCTCCACCCGCAGCCGGCCATCGGCCTGCCCCTGCACCCGCGCCTCCAGCAGATTGCACTGGCCGATGAAATCAGCCACGAAACGATTGCGCGGCCGCTCGTAAATGGCCGCCGGTGCATCCACCTGGACCAGCCGGCCGCGGTTCATCACACCCACCCGATGGGACAGAGCCAGCGCCTCGCTCTGATCATGGGTGACGTAGACGAAGGTAATCCCCAGGCTGCGCTGGAGGCGGATCAGCTCCAGCTGCAACTGCTCCCGCAGCTTCAAATCCAACGCGGCCAGCGGCTCATCCAGCAGCAGGATACGCGGACGGTTGACGATGGCGCGGGCCACCGCCACCCGCTGCCGCTGGCCACCGGAAAGCGCAGCGGGATAACGCTCAGCCATGCCCTCGAGCCGCACCAAAGCCAGCTGTTCGCGCACCCGCTCGCGGATCTCGGCCTCCGGCCGGCGCGCCATGCGCAGCGGAAAGGCGATGTTCTCCGCCACCGTCAGATGCGGAAACAGGGCATAACTCTGGAACACCGTGTGCACCGGCCGCCGCTCCGGCGGCATGGCCGAGAGATCCTCGCCATCGAGCAGGATCTGCCCGGCGCTGGGTCGCTCGAAGCCGGCGATCAGGCGCAGCAGCGTGGTCTTGCCGCAACCGGAGGGACCTAGCAGGGTGAAGAATTCGCCGCTGGCCACGGTCAGGCTAAGCTGATCCACGGCCAGCACGTCGCCATAGCGATGGCTGACGCTCCGCAGCTCAAGCATCGCGGCCTCCAGGAACGTTCGCTAGATAACCAGCGCCGGTGCTAGACCGGGGCAGCAGGGATGCGGCGACGCGCTCGAGCGGGCAGGAAGCCCGACAGGAATGTTGTCTGGGACTGAGGGTTCGCTACACGAAGCTGATGCATGAAGACCCGATTGGATACAGACATCTTCATCCCCCCCAGACAAAGGCGGTAGACGATCGAGTTGCGGTAACCCCTTGAAGGGGCAGTCATCGTAACAGCTTGCAACGATTAAGCAAGCAGCCTCGGAGATGGCGGCAGACGGCCGGGAGCTGCTGTCGGTAGCGGCGCTGGCCGGCAGTTCCCGGTGACGAAAAAGGCCGGCCCTGACGGGGCCGGCCCGGGTCGCTCAAGTATTTGGTCGGGGTGAGAGGATTTGAACCTCCGACCACCTGCACCCCATGCAGGTGCGCTACCAGGCTGCGCTACACCCCGAACGAACGCGCATCCTACAACAATCTGACCTCATTCGGGAAGCATGGCAGGAAGCGGCCAGGGCGACACCGGGGGTCATGGCCGCCGTTCGGAGCAACCCGGCGCCAAGGCCGATGGCGCCCGTCGCCGACACCACGCCGGCCCCAGGCAAAGGTTGACCATGCCTGGCCCAGGACTTATTTTATCGTGCGACCACTAATGTATAACTAACGCCACCACTCCCCCGTTCAGAGTCCTGCGCTGCCGACACGGCGGCGCGCCACACGGAGGCCGTCAGCCCATGAAACACCCGGTCCCGCTGGACAACCTGGAGCTGCTCAGCCGCGCCCTGGACTGGAGCCGCGAGGGCCGTCGGGTAGCACTGGCGACGGTTATCTCCACCTGGGGCTCTGCGCCCCGCCCGGTGGGCAGCATGCTCGTCGCGGATGGCGACTGCCGCATCCTCGGCTCGGTCAGCGGCGGCTGCGTGGAAGGCGCGGTAGTCCAGGAAGCCCTGGGGGTCATGGATACCCAGCAGCCGCGCAGCCTCGAATACGGCGTCAGCAACGAGCAGGCCTGGGAGGTCGGGCTCGCCTGCGGCGGCAGCATCCGCATCTATGTGGAGCCGGTGGACGAAACCAAGCTCAGGCTGTTCGAGGCGCTGCTGCAGCTGAAGCAGGAACAACGCGCCGCGGTGCTGATCACCCGGCTGGAGGACGGCAGCAAGCGCCTGCTGGATCCGCAGGCCGAGCCGCAGGATCCATTGGCCGCAGCCGCCGAAGCGGCCCTGCGTGCCGATCGCAGCGGCGAGCACGAAACCGACGGCCAGCGCTATTTCCTGCAGGTCTACAACCCGCCCTTGCGGCTGGTGCTGGTCGGGGCCGTGCACATCGCCCAGGCCATGGTGCCGATGGCGAAGCTGGCCGGCTATGACGTCACGGTGGTGGATCCGCGCAGCGCCTTCGTCACCGAGGAGCGTTTCCCCGAGGTTCAGCGGCTGGCTCTCTGGCCGAAGCAGGCGCTGCAGACCCTGGCGCCCGACGCCCGCACCGCGGTCGTCACCCTGAGCCACGATCCCAAGATCGACGATCCGGCGCTGATCGCGGCGCTCTCCAGCGACGCTTTCTACGTCGGCGCGCTCGGCAGCAGGCGCACCCACGCCGGACGCCTGCAGCGCCTGGCCGAACAGGGACTTACCGCCGAGCAGCTCGAGCGCATCCACGCGCCGGTAGGGCTGGCCATCGGCGCCCGGACACCGGCGGAAATCGCCGTCAGCGTCCTGGCGCAGATCACCGCCGTGCTGCGCCAGGAGAAGCCGGCATGAAGTTCGGCGCCGTACCGTCCGCACAGGCTCTCGGCGGCATCCTCGCGCATTCGCTGCAGGTCGGGGGCCGGCGCTGGAAGAAGGGCCGCGTCCTGAATGCCGCCGACCTCGAAGCCCTGGCAGCGGCCGGCATCGATCAGGTGGTGGTCGCCCGGCTGGAGGCCGATGAACTGGGCGAGGATGCTGCAGCCGAGCGCCTCGCCCACGCCTTGGCCGGGGATGGGATCGAGGTAGGCGCAGCCTTCACCGGCCGCTGCAACCTGTACGCCCGCAGCCGCGGGCTGGCGGTGCTCGACCGGCAGGCTCTGCAGTGGATCAACCGGCTGGACGAGAGCCTGACGGTCGCCACCCTGCCCGCCCACACGCCGGTGGAGCCCGGCCAGATGCTGGCCACCGTGAAGGTCATTCCCTTCGGGGTCGCGCAAGCCACGGTAGACGCGGCGGTTCAACAGGCAGGCGCGGCGCCGCTGCGGGTTGCTGCGTTCCGGCCCCGCCGCGTGGCCCTGATCATGACCCGGCTGCCGCAGACCGCGCCGGCCCTGCTGGAGAAAACCGCGCGCGTGGTTCGCCAGCGGCTGGAGCCGCTCGGCGGCGAGCTGATCGCGGTGCGCGACTGCCCGCATCGGGAAGAGCCGCTGGGCGAGCAGATCGCCGAGGCGCTGCGGGCCGGTGCCGAACTGGTCCTGGTGTTCGGCGCCTCGGCCATCGTCGACCGACGGGACGTCATCCCGGCGGCGCTCCTCCGGGCCGGCGGCGAAGTACTGCGCCTGGGCATGCCGGTGGATCCGGGCAACCTGCTGATGCTGGGCCGCCACGGCACGGTGCCGGTGATCGGCCTGCCCGGCTGCGCCCGCTCGCCCAAGCTCAACGGCGCCGACTGGGTGCTGCACCGTCTGTTCGCCGATCTGCCGGTGGACGCAGCGGCCATCGCCGACATGGGCATCGGCGGGCTGCTGCAGGACATCCCGAGCCGGCCGCACCCCCGCGAGCGTGACCCGGCTCCGGCGCAGCGCGCGCGCGTCGCCGGCCTGGTGCTGGCCGCCGGCTCCTCGACCCGGATGGGACAGGCCAACAAGCTGTTGCAGCCCTGGCGCGGCGAAGCGCTGGTGCGGCATGCAGTCCGTGCGGTCGCGGAAAGCGGCGCGGCGCCGGTGTTTCTGGTCGTCGGGCATCAGGCCGATGCGGTCGCCCGGGCCGTGGCCGACCTGCCGGTGGTGATCGTCTGCAACCCCCACCACGCCGAAGGCCTCTCCAGCAGCCTCAAGGCTGGGATCCGCGCCCTGCCGGACGAGGTCGACGGCGTGCTGGTGGCCCTGGGCGACATGCCTCGCATCGACCCGCAGGATCTCGGTCGCCTGCAGGCTGCCTTCAACCCGACCGAGGGTCGCGTGATCTGCATCCCGACCTGCCAAGGCAAGCGCGGCAATCCGGTCCTGCTGGGCCGGCAGCTGTTCGCCGACCTGCTGCGCCTGGAAGGGGATCGCGGCGCGCGGGACCTGATCAGGAAGCACGAGGAGCTGGTGGCCGAAGTGGCGGTCGAAAGCTCCGGCGTGCTGCTGGATGTCGACACGCCTGCTGCTCTCGAGCAGCTGCGACAGGACGCTGCGGAGCCGGTTGCATGAAGACCCTGCCGCAGCTACCTGGAACAGCGCAGCCGGACACCTGGTGCAGCGTGCGGGAGGTCTTCGGCATCGACAGCGATCTGCGGGTGCCGGCTTTCAGCGAGCCGAGCGAGCACGTCCCGACCGCCGACCCGGCCTATGTCTTCGACCGGCAGACCACCCTGGCGGTGCTGGCCGGCTTCACCCACAACCGCCGCGTGCTGCTGCAGGGCCTGCACGGGACGGGAAAGTCCACCCATATCGAGCAGATCGCCGCACGCCTGAACTGGCCATGCCTGCGCCTGAACCTGGACAGCGAGATCACCCGCCTCGACCTGCTCGGGCGGGATGCCATCGTGCTGCGCGACGGCCTGCAGGTCACCGAATTCCGGGAGGGCCTGCTGCCCTGGGCGATGCAGAACCCGGTCGCGCTGGTCCTCGACGAGTACGACGCCGGCAGGCCCGAGCTGATGTTCGTGATCCAGCGCCTGCTGGAGGTGGAAGGCAAGCTGACCCTGCCGGAACAGAACCGGGTACTGAGCCCGCATCCCGGATTCCGGCTGTTCGCCACCGCCAACACAGTCGGCCTGGGCGATACCAGCGGCCTCTACCACGGCACCCAGGCACTGAACCAGGGCCAGCTGGACCGTTGGCATATCGTCGCCCGGCTGGATTATCCGGCCGCGGAAGTCGAACAGCGCATCGTCCTCTCCAAACTGCCGGACTACGACAGCGCCGAAGGCCGGCGCCAGGTGGCCGGGATGATCCGCTGCGCCGGCCTGATCCGCCTGGGTTTCGCCGCCGGCGACCTGGCCACCACCATGAGTCCGCGTACCGTGTTGAGCTGGGCGGAAAACACTCTGATCTTCGGCGACCTGGACAGCAGCTTCAGGCTCAGCTTCCTGAACAAATGCGACGAGCTGGAGCGGGAGCTGGTCGAGGAGTATTTCCAGCGCGCCTTCGGCCGCGACCTGAAGCCGGCGGAGCAATGAGCGGCGACGCAGCCCGGCTGCAACGTTACCGCGAGCGGCTGGCCGGAGCGCTGCGGGCCCTTGCCGGGGCCCCGCAGCTGGCGGTCAGCTTCGATGGCGCGCCGGCGCATCTGGACGCAGACGGCGCTCACCTCCCCCCGCTGCAGCAGCCTCCCGCCGAATGGACGAGCTGGCGCGCCCTGGCCGATCGTCTGGCGCTGCGATTCCGTCATCCCCTGCCCCTGTCCCGGCCGTTGCCGGACAGGCTGGCGCCGCTGGTGGAAGCGCTGTGGCAGGCTCGGCTCGAGGCCATCGGCGCACGCGAGTGGCCCGGCGTTGCCGCCAACCTGCAGGCAAGCCTGCTCGAGAGCGGCCGCGCCGCAGCGTCCCGGCCGGCAGCGGCAAGCCTGCCGGAACGGCTCAGGCTGATCGCCCACCATCGTCTCGGCGTTCTTCCCCTGCCGGCAGGCCTGGAGCAGGAGGTGACGGGCTGGGAGGCGGAGCTGCTGGCAGACGGAATCGAACTCGGGACCCTGGCGGCCGCTGCGGAGTCCCCGCGCCGCTACGCCGCCCTGGCCGTATGGATCGCCCGGCGCCTGAGCGACAGCAGCGTCGCCCCGGACCAGGGCTCGGCTGCGCGGCAACGCAGCCAGGCGCCGGACAGCGACGCGCCGGTCAGCCGCGGACGCCGGCGTCAGGGCCATACCGGTCACGCTCAGACTCCCGAGCCGCCCGGCAGCGATTCCGCATCCTCCGTCCCTTACCGGATCTTCAGCCGCGCTCACGACCAGACCCTGCGTCCCGGCGATCTGGCCCCGCCGGACGAGCTGGCACGGCTGCGGCGCCGACTGGACGTCGTCGCAGGCCCTCAGCGGCGGCTGGTGGCGCGCCTGGCTCGGCGCCTGGAACGCCAGTTGCGCACGCCCAGCCCCACAGGCTGGCAGGACCAGCAGGAACAGGGCTGGCTGGATCCGCGCCGGCTGCACCGGCTGATCGTCGACCCGGGCTGGCCGCTCCCCTACCGTCAGCGTCTCGCCCGGCAGCGGCGGGATACCGTGGTCTGCCTGCTGCTGGACAACTCCGCCTCCATGCGCGGGCAGCGCATACAACTGGCAGCCCTGTGCGCGGATCTGCTGACCTGCAGCCTGGAGCGCTGCGGCATTGGCGTCGAAGTGCTCGGCTTTACCACTGCCGACTGGGACGGCGGCGCGGCGGCCGCGGCCTGGCGCGCCGCCGGGCGGCCACCTCAGCCCGGACGCATCGCCGTTCGCCGGCACCTGCTCTACAAGAGCGCCGACCAGCCGTGGCGGCGGGCGCGCAACGGCCTGGGCCTGATGCTCAGGGACGACCTGCTGAAGGAAAACCTGGACGGCGAGGCCCTGGCGTGGGCGGCACGGCGGCTGCTCAGCCGGCCGGAACGGCGCCGCATCCTGATCATGCTCGGCGACGGCGCGCCTCACGAGCGCGCCACCGCCGAAGCCAATGGCGAGGGCTATCTGCGCGCCCACCTGCAGACGGTGGTCGCGCGCCTGCAGCGCCTGCCGGACCTCGAGCTGCTGGCGATCGGCTTCGGCCCCGGCGTCGAGCAGGACGTCCCGCGGGCGGTACGCCTGCGCAGTCCGCTGCAGCTGGCCCCGGCACTGACCGAGGAACTGGTGAGGCTGCTCGGTCCGAGGCGGCCGCGGGCGCAGCGGCTGCGCCGCGGCCGGCCGCTCGGAGACTAGCTCAGGCTCTCCACGACCATGAACTGGCCGGTAGCGGCATTGGCCCGATAGCGGCGCGCTTCCTGGTATTCGGGAGAGTTGTAGCAGGCCTGGGCCTGCTCGACGCTGTCGAACTCGATGATGGCAATCCGCCCGGGAGGCTCGGCGCCCTCCAGCCCCACTCTGCGGCCGCCGCGTGCCAGAGGCCGGCCGCCGAACTTCTCGATCGCCAGCGTCGCCCGTTTAGCGTATTCCTGATAGGCCTCCGGGTCGTGGACGTCGACCAGGCCAATCCAATAACCAGCCATGCGCTGCTCCTTAGTCGTGCGTGAGAGATAAGGAAGTCGTGCCGACCGGCCGCGTTACAGCAGCACGAAGGCGGCGGCCGCGGCGGCGACGATCACGCCGGCGGCGATTACCCATCCGAGGCGGCTGCCGCCCGCGGCCGCCGGCGCAGCGGCCGCTGCCGGCTGGCCGCCACTGACCTGGGCGACGAAGTTGCGGAAGAAATCGTCCGCGGTCTTGCGCACCACGCCCTGGATCACCCGGCTGCCGACGCTGGCCAGTTTTCCGGCCACCTCCGCGCTGGCGGTATAGCGCAGCACCGTTTCCTCAGGCCCGCTCTCCTCGAGCTCCACGCGTGCCCAGCCCTTGGCAGCGCCGGCAACCCCGCCCTGCCCCTGGCCGGAGATGGTGTAGCTGCGCGGAGCGTCGATCTCGGAGAGGTCGACCTTGCCGTTGAAGCGAGCCTTGATGGAGCCGATCTTGCTGACGATGCGCGCAGTGAAGGTGGTATCGGACTCCTTCTCCAGAGCTTCGCAGCCGGGGATCGACGCCTGCAGAACTGCTGGATTGTTGAGCGCTTCCCAGACTTGCGTCCTGGGCGCAGGGATGCGGTGCTCGCCGGAAATCTCCATAGGTGCGTCCTCCTCGGTCCGCTATTTATCTATCGATCATTATCGGCGATGATAGCGGCTGAAGCGAAAAACTCAAGAGGGAAACAGGGCCGGCAGTGCCGCCGGCCGGCGGCTAGGCCCCCGACACTCCGGGCTGCCGGACCTGGTCGGCGAAGAACCGCCGCAGGGTGGCGGGCGTGCCTTCGATGAAGCTGTACACCACCCGCTCGATGTGCCCGCTCAGGTCGTCGGGGATGGGGAGGTGATAGATCCACTTGCGGATGGCCAGGTAGTAGATCCCGCCATGCAGGTCCCAGGCCAGCTCCAGCTCTTCGGGCTGCAGCGGTACCTCATCGGTAGAAGGCAGGTTCGCCACTTCCCGCATTTCGGTGCAGACCGGCACGAACAGTTTCTCCTGCACGATCCCGAGGTAGCGCTCGGTGATGTTGACGCCCTTCAGGCCGGAGAACATGAAGATCCGCACCCACTCGTAGTTGAAGATCACCTGGGTGTACTCGCGGTACAGGGTGACCAGCCGCTCCTGCAGCGGCCGGCTGCGATCGACGATCAGCGTCTCCCAGTGCGGCTGCCAGCGCTTGATGTACACCTCGTGATAGACCCGCTCGACCAGGCTCTCCTTGCTCGGGAAATAGCGGTACAGCAATGGCTGGGTAATTCCCAGGCGCTTGGCCAGTTCCCGGGTCTGGCCCTCGAAGCCGACTTCGGCAAAGAAACGGATAGCTCCCTCAACGATCTGGCGTTCGCGCTGCTCGGGCGTGAGCCGCCGCCGCTTCCCTGTTTCCATCCCCACCGTTACTCCACTCCGTAAACCAGGCGACATTCTCATCACCCGTCAGCAGGACTACAAGCGCACCGCTTCGTCCCCTGGTCGCCACAACGTTAATCAAATGATAAATTACAGCAATCGAGCTATTCGCCGCCAATCCCAGGAGGAGAGCGAAGACGTGAAGTCACCACAATTCGAATACGTACGGCCAGGCTCGCTCGACCAGGCGCTGGCCATCCTTGCCGAGCACGGCGATGAGGCCAAGGTGATCGCCGGCGGCCAGAGCCTGGTGCCGACGATGAACATGCGCCTGGCTGCGCCAAGCCTGCTGGTGGACCTGAACCACGTTCCCGGGCTGACCGGCATCGAGCTGCGCGGCAAGTGGCTGCGCATCGGCGCCCTGACCCGCCATGCCGAAATGGCCCGGTCGCCGGAGGTCGCCCGCCACGCCCCGCTCCTGGCCCGCGCCGCGCCCTACATCGCCCATGCGGCGATCCGCAACCGCGGCACCTTCGGCGGCAGCCTGGCGACCGCCGATCCGGCCTCGGAATGGCCCGCCTGCTGCCTGACGTTGGGGGCGCGCATCCACCTGGCAAGCCGCGACGGCACCCGGGTGGTCCCGGCTGAGGAATTCTTCGAGGGCGTCTACCAGACCGCCATCGAACCGCACGAACTGATCACCCACGTCGAGGTCCCGGCTGCCACCGACAGCATGCTCTACGGCTTCGATGAACTGACGCGGCGCAAGGGCGACTACGCCATCGTCGGCCTGGCCGCGCAGGCGCGGGTCGGCGCCAAGGGGCCGCTGAAGCTGTTCAGGCGCGACGACCGGCGCCTGCACGAAGTACGACTGGGCTTCTTCGGCGTGGGCGAGACCCCGGTGCTGGCCCAGCGGGCAGCCGCCGCGCTCGAGGGCAAGGTCCTGGACGCCGAGGCCATTCAGGCGGCGCAGGCTGCCCTGGCCGACGACTTCGAGCCCCTGAGCGACCTCTACACCTCGTCCGAGGCCAAGGCCCACATGGCCCGTGTGCTTCTCGGCCGCGTGCTGAATGCATTGAGCGGAGACCACAGCGCATGAGCGACACCACCTACGAGCTCAACCTGACCGTCAACGGCGAGCGCGTCAGCCGCCGCGTCAGTCCACGCCTGTCCCTGGCCGACTTCCTGCGCGAGGAGCTGCACCTGACCGGCACCCACGTCGGCTGCGAGCAGGGTGCCTGCGGCGCCTGCACCGTGCGCCACAACGGCGATCAGGTACGCGCCTGTCTGATGTATGCCGTGCAGGCCGAGGGGGCCGAAATCGAGACCGTCGAAGGCCTGACCGAGAGCGGCGAGCTGGCTGCGCTGCAGGACGCCTTCCACCGCAATACCGCCTTGCAGTGCGGCTTCTGCACGCCCGGCATGCTGATCGCCGCCGCCGACCTGCTCAAGCACAACCCCAAGCCCAGCCGCGAGCAGATCCGCGCCGGCCTGTCCGGCAACTACTGCCGCTGTACCGGCTACCACGCCATCGTCGACGCCGTGGCCGAGGCCTGCGGCAACAACGAGGAGGCCGCTGAATGAACGACAAACAGCCCCTCAGCATCCTGGACCGTCCGAACAGCTACATCGGCCGCAGCGTGCCGCGCCCCAATGCCCGCCGACTGCTGGCCGGCCGCGGCCAGTACCCGACCGACGTCAACTTGCCGCGGATGGTCCATGTCGCCTTCGCGCGCAGTCCTTACGCCCATGCCCGCATCGTCAGCATCGACACCGAGGCGGCCCGCAAGGCGCCGGGCGTGGTCGGCGTCTTCACCGGCGACGACATCGCCAAGGTCTGCAAGCCCTGGGTCGGCACCCTCGACCACTTCGCCGGCATGAAGTCCGCACCGCAGTATCCGCTGGCCCGCGACGTGGCCCGCTGGCAGGGCGAGCCGGTGGTCGCGGTGGTCGCCCAGACACGCGCCCAGGCCGAGGACGCGCTGGAACTGCTGCAGATCGACTACGAGGAACTGCCGGCAGTCACCGATCCGGAAACCGCGCTGGATCCGGACACGCCGCTGATTCACCCCGAACTGAGCGACAACCTCGTGTTCGGCAGCAAAGTGGAAGCTGGCGACATCGAGCGCGCCTTCGCCGAAGCCGATCTGGTGGTCGAGGACGAGTTCCACTTCGGCCGCCACACCGGCGTGACCCTGGAGCCGCGCACGGTGGTCGCCGATTACGATCCCAGCGAGGAGCGCCTGACCGCCTCCCACGGCACCCAGCCGCCCTATCAGATGCAGGACGTCTACGCCCGCCAC
>JAJUFY010000272.1 GCA_029263635.1 Ectothiorhodospiraceae bacterium
GGATCTCGAGATTGCTTCGCTAACGCTCGCAATGACACAGAGGGGCGAGGCGGTGACCATCGGCGCTCGGCGGGCGAGCGTCAGAGGCTGCACAGGATCTCGGCGGCACGTTCCAGCGTGCGGTCGTCCTTGGCGAAGCAGAAACGCAGCAGGCGCGTCGGCGGCGGTTCGGCATAGAACACCGAAATGGGGATGGAGGCGATCTTGTGCTCGCGGGTCAGTCGCACAGCCAGCTCGGTGTCCGGCTCGTCGCTGATCTCGCTGTAGTCGAGCAGCTGGAAATAGGTGCCGGCGGCGGGCGTGAAGCGAAAGCGCGAGCCGGCGAGCAGCCCCAGGAAGCGGTCGCGCTTGGCCTGGTAGAAGGCGCTCAGCTCCTGCGCATGTTCGGGGGCTTCGGCCATGTAGTCGGCCAGCGCATGCTGGATCGGGGTGTTGGAGCAGAAGGTCACGTACTGGTGGATGCGGCGCAGTTCCTCGGTCAGCGCCGGCGGCGCGATGCAGTAGCCGAGCTTCCAGCCGGTGGTGTGGTAGGTCTTGCCGAAGGACGATACCACCAGGCTGCGGGCGTACAGCTCCGGGCAGCGCAGCAGGCTCTCGTGGCGGCGGCCGTCGAAGACGATGTGCTCGTAGACCTCGTCGGCAAGCAGGTAGAGCTTGCGATCCCGCACCAGCTCCCGCAGGGTGGCGATGTCGTCGGCGTCCCAGACGCTGGCAGTCGGGTTGTGCGGGGTGTTGAGGACGATCAGCCGGGTGCGGTCGTTGAGCGTGTCGCGCAGCCGTTGCCAGTCCGGCTTGAAATCCGGCGCTGCCAGCGGCAGCCGATGGGTGATGCCGCCGCACAGGTCTACCGCGGGCTGATAGGAATCGTAGGCCGGGTCGAACAGGATCACCTCGTCGCCCGGCCGTACCAGCGCCGTGATGGCGCAGAACAGCGCCTCGGTCGCGCCGGAGGTGACGGTGATTTCGGTTTCCGGGTCGACCGCGCGGCCATACAGGGTCGCCACCTTGCTGGCGATCTGCTCGCGCAGTGCCGGGACGCCGGCCATGTGCGCATATTGGTTGTAGCCGTGGGTGAGGTAGTGCGTGACGCGCGCAAGCAGCGGTGCCGGGCCGTCGAAGTCGGGGAATCCCTGCGAGAGATTGATTGCGCCGTGTTCGGCGGCGAGCCGCGACATGACCGTAAAGATGGTCGTGCCGACCTTGGGCAGTTTGCTGGCGACAGTCACAGCCGTTCCCCCCGATGGTGCGCCAAAGGCGCATATTCTGGCAGGGCAGGCCGCTTCCAGGAAGTGGAGCGCCGGAGCCGGCCGCGCGGCATGAGCGGTTTTCACGACAGGAGGTGTCATGGGCGAGTCGAAACGCCGCCGTCAAGGCGGCCAGGGAACGGCAAGGAAACAGCGCCGCCGGCGGGGCGGGCCGTGGCTGATCGGCGGCGTGTTGGTGGCGGTGCTGGTCGCCGTTGCCGGACTGCTGTACTGGCTGACCACGCCGTCGCTCTCACCGCTGGATGACCTGCCCAAGGCGGCCGAAGGGACGCCGCCTTTTCCCGAGGCGCTGGACCGCTACGGCGTGAGCCTGGGCGACCCGAGCGCGCCGGTGGTGGTGCGGGAATTCGCCGATTACCAGTGCCCCGGCTGTGCCATGTTCGCGCAGAGCGTGCAGCGGCTCGGGGATGAATACATTGCGGCGGGCAAGGTCCGCCTGGTGTTCTTCGACCTGCCGCTGAGCCAGCACCGCAATGCCATGCCGGCGGCGCAGGCCGCGCGCTGCGCCGGCGATCAGGATGCCTATTGGCGCATGCATGACCTGCTGTTCGCCCGCCAGCCGCGCTGGAGCGAGGTCCAGGATCCGCAGGCCGTGTTTGCCGGTTATGCGCAGGAGCTCGGCCTGGATCGGGAACGGTTCACGCAGTGCATGGCCGCTGGCCGCCACCGCGCCGACATCGAGCGCAGCCGGCAGGCGGCGCAGCAGCTGCGGGTGACCGGCACGCCGACGGTATTCGTCGACAATGTCCGGCTCACCCGCCCCGGCTGGTATCAGCTGGCCGGCGTGGTGGAGCGGCGGCTGCAGCAGGAGAGGAATTAGCCCGGCGACATCAGTGCGGGCTGACCTCGGCGTTGACGTGCAGGGGCCGGCCGGCGCCCACGCCGAAAGCGATCGCCAGCACGCAGATGGCGACGAACAGCGCGCCTGAGGCGTTCCAGTTGTCGGTCCAGTCGTGCAGCAGTCCGGCCAGCAGCGGGCCGACCGCAGCCAGGGTGTAGCCGACGCTCTGCGCCATGCCCGACAGATGCGTGGCGACCTGGGCGTTGGGGGCGCGCAGCACGATCAGCGACAGCGCCACTGCAAAAACCCCGCCCTGGCCCAGGCCCAGAATCACGATCCAGATCCACAGCGTGCCGAGCGGGGCATACAGGCAGCCGAGCAGGCCGACCAGGGTCAGGCCGATGAGGACCACCACTGCGCCGCTCTGCGACCGCTGCCGGCCGGCGATGATGGGGGCGGTCAGCGCCGTGCTGATCTGCACCATGATGGTCGCCGATACCGCGGCGCCGGCGACAACGGGGTCGAGACCACGGTCGCGCAGGATGGGCGCCAGCCAGCCGAAGACGATGTAGGCCAGCGACGACTGCAGCCCCATGAACAGCGTAACCTGCCAGGCCAGGGGGTCGCGCCACAGCCCCGACACCCGATAGCGCTGGGCCTGGGCGTTGCCCTGTCGCGGCCTTGCCCGCGGCAGCCAGAGCAGCGCCACGACCAGGGCGGGCAGCGCCCAGAACGCCAGGGCCGCCGGCCAGCTGTCGAACCGGTCGGCCAGCGGAACGGTCAATCCCGCCGCGGTGGCAGCGCCGGTGCACAGCGCCATGGTGTAGACACCGGTCATCAGGCCGGCCAGATGCGGGAAGTCGCGCTTGACCAGGCTGGGCAGCAGCACTCCGGCAATGCCGATGCCGGCGCCGGCCAGCAGGGTGCCGGTAAGCAGGCTGGGGAAGACGGGCAGGCCGCGCAGGGCGATGCCGGCGGCCAGCACCAGCAGCGCGCCGATGACGGTGCGCTCGGGGCCGAAGCGGTCCGTCAGCCGCGGCGCGATGAAGCCGAACAGCCCCAGGCACAGCACCGGCGCCATGGTCAGCACGCTGGCGGTGGCCGCGGAAATGCCCAGCGTCTGCATGATCTCCGGCAGCACCGGCGCCAGGCTGGAAAGGGCGGGCCGCAGGTTCAGGGCAACCAGCACCAGCGCCAGGGCGGCAACCAACGGATGCGCCAGCACGGCGGCGAGCCGGGACGACGGTGCTGAGGAGACAGCGCCGGGCTGTCGGTTGGAGGACATTGGGGGCATTGACTCGATTCGCTGGCTGAAGTGGACCGGGCGGACCGCCCGGCGCGGTGGCAGCCGGCATTCTAAAGGGAGAGAGCCGCCGGCGGCCA
>JAJUFY010000306.1 GCA_029263635.1 Ectothiorhodospiraceae bacterium
CTCCAGGCCACGGCATCGTCCTCGTCCGGCCCGGCAAGGACGTCGAGCGCCAGCATCAGGTCGTCCACGGTGCGCGCCATCGGGCCCATGACACCGATATCGGCGCGTGACAGCGAGCCGGGCGGGCCGGGTACATGGCCGCGCATGGGAACCACGCCATAGCTCGGCTTGAGGCCGGCGACGCCGCAGAAATGCGCCGGGGTGCGGATGGAGCCGCCGATGTCGCTGCCCAGTTCCAGCGGGGTGAGCCCGGCCGCCAGTGCTGCCGCGGCGCCGCCGGACGAGCCGCCGGGCGTGCGCTCGAGATCCCAGGGGTTGCTGGTGCTGCCGTAGATCTCGTTGTAGGTCTGCAGGTCGCCGGCGTAGAGCGGCACGTTGGTCTTGCCGAAGATGACGGCGCCGGCATCCAGCAGGCGCTGCACGGCGACGGCATTCACCCTCGAGCGGTAGTCGCGCAGTTCCTGAGCGCCGGCCGTCGTGGGCATGCCCGCCACTTCGAAGGTCTCCTTGACCGTCATCGGCACGCCATGCAGCGGCCCCCAGTTCTCGCCGGCGGCAAGTGCCGCATCGGCGGCGCGTGCACGCTCGCGGGCGGCATCCAGGTCGGTGACGACCACCGCATTGAGGTCCGGGTTGTAGCGTTCCAGCCGCGCCAGGAAATGCTCAAGCAGCGCCGCGGCGCTGATCTCCCGGTCGCGGATCATGCGGGCGAGTTCGCTCGCCGGTCGGAATGCCAGATCCATCGTTCTCTCCTCCACCAACACTTATGTGCCCGATCCCGCCGCGAACTGGCGTTTCTGACCGGTACGACTAATACAGGTTGCCTGACCTACCGCCAGATCGACTACCATGGCCAACCGTTTTGCGCGGTACGCGTACGCTCTACTAATCGATGAGGAAGAAGCTTACATGGCGATCTGGTTAATGCAGGCGACGGTGGAAGATCTGAATGCCCACAGCAGCGACACGCTGGTCAGCCACCTTGGCATCGAATTCGTGGAGATCGGCGACGACTACCTGCGCGCTCGCATGCCGGTCGATGCGCGCACCGTGCAGCCGGCCCGCATCCTGCATGGCGGCGCCTCGGTCGCCCTGGCGGAGTCGGTGGGCAGCATCGCCGCCCACTTGTGCGTGGATCAGGAACGGAAATATTGTGTCGGCCTGGACATCAACGCCAACCATATCCGCGCCGTGCGCAGCGGCTATGTTTACGGCACGGCGCGACCGCTCCACATCGGCAGCTCGACCCAGGTGTGGGAGATCCGCATCGAAGACGAGGAAGGCCGCCTGGTCTGCATGTCGCGGCTGACAATGGCGGTCCTGAACCGCTGAGGAGAGCTTGAAAATGGGCCTCAACGCGAACCTGAACGGCGCAGCAGCGCTGGTAACCGGCGCCTCCAGCGGTCTGGGGCGGCATTTTGCCCAGACGCTGGCGCGGGCAGGTGCGCGGGTGGCCCTGGCGGCGCGCCGGCGTGAGCTGCTGGAAGCGGTTGCGGCGGACATCCGTGCCGCCGGCGGCGAGGCGGTGACGATCACCGCCGATATCACCAGCGCCGACGCGGTGGCTGGGATGTTCGCCGAAGCGGCCGCGGCCCTGGGACCCGTGTCCATCGTCGTCAACAATGCCGGCATCGCCCGTCCGGCGCCGGCACTGGAGCTGGACGAGGCGAGCTGGGACGCGGTGGTCGACACCAACCTCCGCGGCGCCTGGCTGGTGGCGCAGCAGGCGGCGCGGCACATGGTCGCTGCCGGCGTGCACGGCAGCATCATCAACATCGCCTCCATCCTGGCCTTGCGCGTGGCCGGTCACAGTGCGCCTTATGTGGCCGCCAAGGCCGGCCTGCTGCACCTGACCCAGGCGCTGGCGCTGGAATGGGCGCGCTACGGCATCCGCGTCAATGCCATCGCGCCGGGGTATTTCGAAACCGACATCAATCGCGAGTTCTGGCACACGCCGGCCGGCCAGGCGATGATCAAGCGCATTCCCCAGCGCCGGCTAGGCCGGCTGGCCGACCTGGACGGCCCGCTGCTGCTGCTGGCGTCCGATGCCTCGGCCTACATGACCGGCAGCTGCATCACTGTCGACGGTGGGCATCTGCAGTCCAGCCTGTAACGCATCTTCCGTCGGCCCATAACGAACAACCAGAGGAGAAGGCCATGTTGAAGTTGTACGGGTTCCCGGTGAGCAATTACTACAACGTCGTCAAAGCGGCGCTGCTGGAGAAAGGCATGGCCTTCGAGGAGGTGCAGACGCAGGCCTCCGGGGCGCCGGAGTATCTGGCCATCAGCCCGATGGGCAAGGTGCCCTGCCTGGAGACCCCGCAGGGGGCGTTCAGCGAGTCGCAGGTGATGCTGGACTACCTGGAAGAGGCGCAGCCGGAACCGCGGCTGTATCCGGCCGATGCCTTTGCCCGCGCCAAGGTGCGCGAGCTGCTGCGCGTGCTCGAGCTGTATCTGGAGCTGCCGGCACGGCGGCTGTATCCGGAGGCTTTCTTCGGCGGCAGCGTCTCCGAGCAGACCAAGGCCGAGGTGCGGCCGGCGCTGGAGAAGGGCGTGGCGGCGCTGGGCCGGCTGGCGCGCTTCTCGCCGTATATCGCCGGTGACAGCTACACGGCCGCCGACATCGCGGCGGCGATCCACCTGCCGCTGGTGCGCGATGTCGGCAAGCGGATCTACGGCGAGGAGCTGCTGGCGCCGTTGCCCGGCCTGCGCGACTACCTGCAGCGGATCCGGGAGCGGCCGGCGCTGCAGCGCGTGTTCGCCGATTACAAGGCGAGCCTGGAAAGCTTCATGCAGAGCCGCCGGCAGTCGGGCTGAGCCCAGCCGGGCCAGGGTTTTCCCCAGGCCGACCCAGGGATGCACCGGGTGGGATTGATTGTTAGTAATCGCTAATTTGGTGCTTGTCCCACGGAGGGGACATACGGAATGCGCCTCGGGCGCATGGATGGCCGCCAAGGATGGCGGCCATGGCCAAGGAAG
>JAJUFY010000454.1 GCA_029263635.1 Ectothiorhodospiraceae bacterium
GCACCACCGGCCGCCCGAAGGGCGTGCTCTACCACCACCGCGGCGCGCACCAGGGCGCGTTCAGCAACATCCTGGCCTGCCAGATGCAGCGTCACCCGGTGTACCTGTGGACGCTGCCGATGTTCCACTGCAACGGCTGGCGCTTTCCGTGGACGCTGCCGGCGGTGGCCGGCACCAGCGTCTGCCTGCGGCGGGTGGAGCCGGCGGCGATCTTCCAGGCGATCCAGCGCCATCGGGTCAGCCATTTCTGCGGCGCGCCGCTGGTGCTCAACATGCTTGCCAGCGCGCCGGAGGCCCGCACGCTGACCATCGACCATGCCGTCACCGCCTACGTCGGCGGCGCGGCGCCACCGGCCGCGGTCATCGCCGCCCTGGAGCGGATCGGCATCCGTGTCGTGCACCTGTACGGCCTGACCGAGACCTACGGGCCCTCGCACTACTGTGCCTGGCAGCCGGACTGGGACGGGCTCGATACCGAGCAGCGGGCGCGGTACACCGCCCGCCAGGGTGTCCGCTATCCGACCATCGACGATACCCGCGTGGCCGATCCGGAGACCCTGGAACCGGTGCCGCAGGACGGCCAGACCATCGGCGAGATCCTGCTGCGCGGCAACAGCGTGATGAAGGGCTATCTGGACGATCCGGACGCCACCGAGGAGGCCTTCCGCGGCGGCTGGTTCCACACCGGCGATCTAGCCGTCTGGCATCCG
The DNA here is from genome assembly GCA_029263635.1 of Ectothiorhodospiraceae bacterium. Taxonomy (GTDB): domain Bacteria; phylum Pseudomonadota; class Gammaproteobacteria; order Nitrococcales; family AK92; genus JAAYIK01. Next base: position 711 of record JAJUFY010000454.1, read on the forward strand.
GACGGCTACATCGAGATCAAGGACAGGGCCAAGGACATCATCATCTCCGGCGGCGAGAACATCTCCACCATCGAAGTCGAGGGCGTGCTCTACCGCCACCCGGCAGTGCTGGAATGCGCGGTCGTCGCCGCGCCCAGCGAGCGCTGGGGCGAAACGCCCTGTGCCTTCGTCACGCTGCGGGCGGAGGCGGGCGAGGTCGGTGCCGAGGAACTGCAGCGGTTCTGCCGCCGGCACCTGGCCGGCTTCAAGATTCCCCGCCATGTGATCTTCGCGGAACTGCCCAAGACCTCGACCGGCAAGGTGCAGAAATACCTGCTCCGGCAGCGGGCGGCCAGCCTGACCGATGCCGACATGGCGGGGGCGGGCGGCCGTTGAGCGCATGCGCTCTACAGTGACTGCCGCCGCAGTCTTCCTCGCAATGACGACTGCAGCGGCAGCGACCTGCCTGGCATGGCGCCGGTCAGGCATATCCCGGCGGTGCCCGGAAGCCGCCCATCAGCCGTTCGACGTGCCGGGCGAAATCGAGAGCGGTGCGATCTTCCAGGTAGGGGCCGATGATCTGGATGCCGACCGGCAGGCCGGCCTCGGTACGGCCTACCGGCACCACCACCGCCGGCAGATAGACCGCGCCCGCCAGACCGGCCCAGACCATGATGTCCATGTAGGGCTGCGGCTGGCCGTTGACCATCAGGATGCGGTCGGCGGCGGCCGGGTGCTCGTCCTTGGGGAAGGCGACGGTCTGCACCACCGGGCAGAGCATGATGTCGTAGTCGCGGAAGAACTCGGCCCAGGCTCGGCGCAGGCGCTGGCGCTTTTCGTTGGTGCGCAGCCAGCGGGCGTGGCGCTGGGTGGCGCCGCGGGCGAAGCGCGTGAAGTAGTGGCGGTCGCCCGGATCGGCGCTGTCGGCAACCTGCTGCATCTTGTCGAACAC
>JAJUFY010000113.1 GCA_029263635.1 Ectothiorhodospiraceae bacterium
AGAGGCCCCTGGATGCCCTCTTCCGCCGTGCTGGCGATCTCCCCCATCGCCCGCTGGATACGGCGGGCGGTCCGCCGCAGCCGGCGGCTCACCCAGGTCACCAGGAACGCCATGACCGGCCCGACCAGGCAGAAGATCAGCACCAGCCAGCCGCTCAAGTACGCCATGTAGGCAACCAGCCCGATCACCGTCAGGGTATCCTTGATGATCGTCGAGACGGCATTGGTGCCGGCCCGCGACACCTGCTCGACGTCGTAGGTGATCTTCGACAGCAGCATGCCGGTGGCATGCTGGTCGTAGTAGCCGGTCGGCAGCCGCAGCAGCCGGGCGAACAGCTCGCTGCGGATGCGCATGACGACGTTGCGGCTGATCCAGCTGAGGGTGTAGGTGGAGCCGAAGGTGGTCAGCCCCCGCAGGACAAACACCCCCATGATCGCCAGCGGCACGAAGGTAACCAGCCAGGGATCGCGGTCGACGAAGCTGCCGTCCACCATCGGCTTGATCAGCGCCGCGAAGGCAGGCTCGGTGGCGGCTGCCACCACCATCGACACCAGTGCCAGCAGCGCCGCCCGCCAGTGCGGTCGCACGTAGCCCAGCAGGCGGAGATAGGTGTTCAGGCCGCTGGTGCGGTGCGGACGGTCTGTGGGGGCGCTATTCGTCATCAGGAATCGTCGCGATACCGATCTGCTTGATGCCGGCCTGGCCGGCAGCGTCCAGGGCGGTGACCACCGCCTGGTGGGGCGTTCTGGCGTCAGCCCGGATGACCAGCGGCCGCGGCTGCCCGGCCTCGGCCTGTGCCTGCTCGAGCGCACGGCGGATAGTCGCCGGCTGCCGGTTGGCCAGCGGCCGGCCTTCCAGAGCGTAGGCACCCTCGGCGTCGATCTGCAGCTCCAGGGCCTCAACGCGCGCCTCGGCAGGCGGCGGGCTGGCTTCCGGCAGGCTCAGTTCCAGGCTGCCTTCCTTGAGAAAGGTGGTGCTGACCATGAAAAAGATCAGCAGGAGGAAGACGACATCGATGAACGGAGCCATGTTGATGTCGACCTGCTCCCGGCCGCGGGGGCGCAGGTTCATGCCGCCGAGCTCCCGCTGTCGCGCAGGCCATAGACGGCTTCCACCAGCTTCAGCGCTTCCTGCTCCATCTCCACGACCAGAGTCTCGACACGGCGCAGGAAGTAACGATGCGCGACCAGTGTGGGAATGGCGATCACCAGGCCGGCGGCGGTCGTGATCAGCGCCTGCGAGATGCCGCCCGCCAGCGCTCCGGCCTTGCCGAGTCCTTCGTTGCCGATCACGTTGAACACCTCGATCATGCCGACCACCGTTCCCAGCAGGCCCAGCAGCGGCGAGATGACGGCGATGGTGCCGAGCGTGTTGAGGAAGCGCTCCAGGCTGTGTGCCTCGTGCCGGCCGACGTCCTCGATGCTCTCCATCATCACCTCGCGCGGCTGATGCTTGTTCATCAGACCGACGGCCAGGATCCGGCCCAGCGGCGACCCCTCTCGCAGCGCGCGCAGCTGATCGGGATTCAGCTGCCGCTTCTTGAGCTGATGCCATACCTGGGCGACCAGATGAGGCGGAATGATTCGGGCGCGCCGCAGCGTCCAGGCCCGTTCCAGCACGATGGCCATGGCGACCACCGAGCAGGCGATCAGCGGCAGCATCAGCCAGCCGCCAGCTTTGATCAGCTCCAGCACGTATCGTCCCTCAAATACATTCTTATGACGTGGCGGCGATGATACTGGATTCCCTTCCGCAACTGGAAACGCCGGACGGTACCGCTGCGGGCATTGTCACAGTTCCGGGCGCCGATGGTAGTAACGGGCCTTCTGCCGCCGGTAGCTATCGACCAGCAGTTCGCCGTCCTGCATGATCCGCACCCGGATGGCGCCTTCTGCCGCGGTCTCCAGCAGCTGCGCGCCGACCTCCCGGTAACGGGCCACCACTTCCGGCCGCGGAAACCCGTAGCGATTGCGATAGCCGGCCGACACCAGCGCATAGCGCGGCGCAACCGCCTGTACGAAGTCCGCCGAGGATGAATGCCGGCTGCCGTGATGCGGCACCAGCAGCACCTCGGCCGACAGCGCCTCGGCCTGCTCGCTCACCAGACGCCGCTCGATGCGGGCACCGATATCGCCGGTAAGGAGGATGCTGATGCCGGCCGCGGTGGCGCGCAGCACGCAGGAGCCGTCGTTGCCGCCCAGCCCGGCGATCGGCGGCCAGAGAAACTCAAGCTGCACGCCCTGCCAGTCGATGCGCTCGCCGCGCACGCAAGCTGCGCGCTTCCCAAGCGCTGCAACCGGCTCTCCGACCCTGGCATCGAGCACACCGAAATGGCGCAACAGGGTCTCGGTGCCGCCGCTGTGGTCGGTATCGCCATGGCTGACTATCAGCCAGCGCACTTGCCGGTAGCCCTGGCTTTGCAGATACGGCACCAGCGCCAGAGCGCCGGCATCGAAGCTGCCGCTGACCGGCCCGGTATCGTAGACCAGCGCCTCGCCGCCGGCTTCCAGCACCGCCGCGCTGCCCTGGCCGACATCCAGCAGGGTCAAGCGCAACGCCTCGCCGGGCCGGTCGAGCGCCGGCGACGCCAGCAGCAGCGGCAACAGCAGCGGTAGCGCCAGCCACCGTCCAGGCAAGCCGCGCGGCAGCACCAGCAGCAGCGTTCCGAGAACCGCCAGCACCAGCGCCCAGACGGGCGCTGCGGCTGCCCCGGCGGCCGGCAGCAACGCAGTCAGCCAGTCCAGCACCGCCAGCACCCAGGCCATCAGTTCGGCGGCCAGCTCCAGCGGCAGGGTCACGTTCGGCGCCAGCAGGAGCACCGCCGTGCCCAGCAGCGTCAGCGGCACCACGACAAGACCCACCACCGGGATGGCGATGAGGTTGGCCAGCGGAGACGTCCAGGGCACCGTCTGCAGCCACGGCACGCTGACCGGCAGCAGCCCGACGCTGACCACCAGCTGCGTCCACAGCGCTGTCCGCAGCCAGCCTGCGGGCGCGCGGTCAGTGCCGGCGGCAAGCAGGACTGCCACTGCCCCAAAGGACAGCCAGAAACCGGCGCTCAGCGGCGCGAACGGATCCCACAGCAGCACGGCCGCCAACGCCACGCCGAAGCCATGCCAGGGGCGGATCCGGCGGCGGGCCAGCAGCGCCAGCGCCGGCACCAGCAGCATCACCAGCGCCCGCTGGGTCGGCAATGTGAAGCCGGCCAGCAAGGCGTAGGCGATCCCCGCCAGCATGCCGGTGGCGACCGCCGGCAGCCGTGCCGGCCATAGCCGGCAGGCGGCGGCAGACAGGCGCCACAGCCTGCCTGCCAGCATTCCAGCCAGCAGCCCGACCAGGCCGATGTGCAGTCCCGAGATCGCCACCAGATGCGCGGTGCCGGTGGCACGCAACGTGTCCCACTGGCTGTCGCTGATCCAGCGCCGCTCGCCCACCGCCAGCGCCACGATCACGCCCTGTGCGGGACGCCCATCTAGCTGCTCAGCGATGGCTCCGGCAACGGCGTCCCGCCAGCGGTTGAGATGCCAGCCGTCGGCGAGCCGCTGTGCTGTCTCGGGTGCGCGCACATAGCCGGTGGCGTCGATGCCCTGGGCGAACAGCCAGCGCTCGTAATCGAATCCGCCGGGATTCATCAGGCCATTGGGCTGCTTGAGGCGGACGGTGAAACGCCAGTGCTCGCCAGCCGCCATGGCTGGCAGGCCGCCGTACCAGCCGAGCCGGATCAGCCGCGGCTGCCATCCCTCTGCCGCCTCCAGCCGCCGAGGCCGCACCAGCAGGCGGGTATAGTCGGGAGCACGCACCTCGAGCGAGACGACCTGGGCCTCGATGGTCAGATCGCGGCCTTCGAGCGCCGGCGGCAACCGCCGCTCCAGCGCCAGCCCGGCCTGCCAGCTCGCCCACAGCAAGCCGAGACAGAAAGCGCCGATCAGCCGGGTACCAGGCCTGACCAGCCCCAGGGCGCCGAGCGCAAGGGCAAGCAGCCAGGGCAGCTCCGGCAGCGCGCTTCCCTGCTGCAGCATGACGACGCCGGCGGCAAAGGAAAAAAATGCTGCGGTTGTGTTTCTTCGGCCTGGGAAATTGATTAATCTTGCCGCGCGTATCCACCAAATCAGGTCCCGATGCCCCGCAAATTTCTCAAGCGTCTCCTGCCGGACCAGCAGAGATTCAAGACCCGGCAGGAATTGCGGTTTCTCGGAAGACTGCTCGACGATCCTTTCCTGCTGCACCTTAACCGCCACTCCGTGGCCGGCGCCTGCGCGCTCGGACTGTTCGTCGCGTTCATTCCAGTGCCCGGCCAGATGGCGATCGCCGGCCTGCTGGCAATCCTGTTCCGGGTCAATCTGGTGCTGTCGGTGATTGCGGTGTGGATCACCAACCCCGTCACCATGCCGCCGATCTTCTACTTCTGCTACCGGGTCGGCTCCCGGATCCTGGGCAGTACCGAGCGGGCTCCCTTCGTTCTGTCACTGGAATGGTTCTGGCACGAGCTGGGCACCATCTGGCAGCCGCTCCTGCTCGGCTGCCTGGTGGTCGGCAGCATCGTCTCCGCGCTCGCCTACCTCTCGGTCAGCCTGATCTGGCGACTGCACGTTGCCCTGGCGGTGCGGCGCCGCCGCAACCGCCGCAATCGAAAACGATTGTAGCAGCCGCTCAACCGCCGTCCGCCGGGCGCAAGCGGCCGTCATCCATGATCAGCACGCGATCCATGCGCTCTGCCAGATCGAGATCGTGGGTGACCATCAGCACGCTGGTACCGTATTCCCGGTTCAGGGCCTGCAGCAGCGCGAACACCTGCTCGGCGGTCTGCTTGTCCAGGTTGCCGGTGGGCTCGTCGGCCCGCACGCCGCGGGGTCTGGTCGCCCGCGCCCGGGCGAGGGCGACGCGCTGACGCTCGCCGCCGGACAGTTCGCCCGGCTTGTGCTCCAGCCGGGCGCCAAGGCCGACCTGCTCGAGCACGGCCTGGGCCTGCTGCCGGGCCGCCGCCGGCTTCATGCCGCCGATCACGAGCGGCATGGCGACGTTCACCAGCGCCGTGAACTCCGGCAGCAGGTGATGAAACTGATAGATGAAGCCGAGATCGCGGTTGCGCAGCCGCCCGCGTTCACGCTCACCGAGCCTGTCCAGGCGCTGCCCGGACAGCCAGACTTCGCCCGTGGTCGGCTTGTCCAGCCCGCCCAGCAGGTGCAGCAGCGTGCTCTTGCCCGAGCCCGAGCGGCCGACGATGGCAACCTGCTCGCCCTGGCGGATCTCCAGGTCCACCGCGCGCAGCACTTCCACCTGCAGCGGCCCTTCGACGAAGCGCTTGCCCAGCCCTCGGGCGCGCAGTACCGGTTCCTGCCTCACATCACTCATAACGCAGGGCCTCCGCAGGAGCGGTACGGGAGGCCCGCCAGGCCGGATACAGCGTTGCCAGCAGCGACAGCAGCAGCGCGATGCCGGCGATGCGTACCACATCCTGGATGCGCAGATCGGAAGGCATGTCGCTGATCGGGTAGACGTCGCCGGGCAGGAACTGCACGCCGGCCAGACGCTCGATAAAGGGCACGATGGTTTCGACGTTGAGCGCCAGCGCCACGCCGCAGATCACGCCGAGGATGGTGCCTATCACCCCGATCACCGCCCCCTGCACCATGAAGATGCCCATCACGCTGGCCGGGCTGATGCCGAGCGTGCGCAGGATGGCGATGTCGGCCTGCTTGTCGGTCACCACCATCACCAGGGTCGAGACGATGTTGAACGCCGCCACGGCCACGATCAGCGTGAGGATCACGAACATCACGGTCTTTTCGGTGCGCACGGCGCGGAAGAAGTTGTAGTGCTGCACCGTCCAGTCGCGCACGCTGTAGTAGCCCGGCAGCTCGGCGGCGACCTCGCGCGCCAGCCAGGGAGCGGCCATCAGGTCGTCGAACTTCAGGCGGATGCCGCTGATCTCGCCGCCGGTGCGGAACACCCGGCTGGCGTCCTCCATGTGGATGAACGAGACGGCGCGGTCGTACTCGTACATGCCGCTCTGAAACAGTCCCACCACGGTGAAGCGCTTGACTCTCGGAAGCACGCCGGCCACCGAGATCGACGCTTCCGGTGTCACCATGGTCACCTTGTCGCCGATATCGGCCTGCAGCAGCAGCGCCAGGTCCCTGCCCAGCACGATGCCGTACTCGCCGGCCTGGAGCACGGAAAGATCGCCGGCAATCATCTTGCCTTCGATATCGGCGACCCGTTGTTCGTAGGTCGGCAGGATGCCGCGCACCAGGCTGCCGCTCACCCGCCCGGCATTGGTGATCATGACCTCGCCCTGGATGTAGGGCGCGGCTCCCTCCACCCGCGGATTCCGCTCCGCCCGTTCCACCAGCGGCTGCCATTCGGCCGGATTGTCGGCCACCCCATGAATGGTGGCATGCGACACCATGCCCAGGATGCGCTCCCGCAACTGCTGCTCGAAACCGTTCATGACCGACAGCACCGTGATCAGCGTGGTCACGCCGAGCGCGATGCCGATCATGGACGTCAGCGAAATGAAAGACACGAAGTGGTTGCGACGCTTCGCCCGCGTATAGCGCCAGCCGATGTACAGCTCGATCGGTTTGAACATGATGTCCGGTCGGTTGGTGAGGCGCGTAGAGCCTAGCGCATAAGCAGGCGCCTCCGCGAGCGCGGAACGCTTGGGGCCAACTCCATTCAGGTCAGCGTCGACCGGTGCTATAGTGCGCGCAACGGTTCAGGAGTGGCGCCACATGCGGACGTTTCTCAAGCCAGCCTTGCCCTCTTGCTGCTTGCCGGGGCGATTGCCCAGGCCGGTACATTTGGCCTCGGGCGGGTACGGCTCCAGGGCGAGGCCATGAACGCCGCCTGCGACTGCGCCGAACCGCGGCTGGGCATTGCCGCCGTCGGAGAACCTCGGCTCTCCGCTTGGATTCACGACGACCAAAGCGTCCACTTCGAGAAGGGCCGCGGCC
>JAJUFY010000135.1 GCA_029263635.1 Ectothiorhodospiraceae bacterium
CGGCTTCGGTTCCGGCTTCGGTTCCGGCTTCGGTTCCGGTTCGGCTTCCTCGGCGGGCTCCGGCGGCGGGCTGGGCATGGCCGCCGCTGCGCCGGGATCCGGCAACGGTGCGGCCTGGGCCAGCGAGACGAAAATCGCCTCCGGCTGGTTGATTCCCGAGCGCGGTTCCTCATAGGCGAACGCGCCGGCAGCCAGCACCGCGGTATGCACGGCGCTGACCATCAGCAGCGCAACGATGCCACGCCGGCGCTCCTTGGCCGGCGGCCGCTGCGCAGTGACGCCGAATGGGATGGTTTCCCGCACCTTTGGATTCTCTCAACCAGGCGCTGCCGACGCACCGGCAGCGCCCGAACTCGCTATCGCTCCGGCGCGGTCACGAAGCCGAGCCGGGTGATGCCATGACGGTGGGCGGCCGACATGATCCGCGCCAGCGTCGCGTACGGCGTGTTCTGGTCGGCGTGGAGCTGCACCGTCGTTTCCGGGGCATCGGCGGCCAGGGCGCTCAGATGCTGCGGCAGCTCCGCCTCGGTAATCGGCGAGCTGTTCCAGTACCACTGGCCATTGGCATCCACCGCGATGGTCACCGTTTCCGGCGGCTCCACATTGAGCTCGCTGGACGCTTCCGGCAGGTTGACCTTGACCGCGTGCGTCATGACCGGCGCGGTGATGATGAAAATCACCAGCAGCACCAGCATCACGTCGATCAGCGGGATCATGTTGATCTCCGCGAGCGGCGCATCCTGGTCCTGGTCGAAGCTGCCGAATGCCACTGCCTAGGCCCTCGCCCGCTGTGCCGGCACGACGGTTTCCTCGGCCGGTACCGGTACCGGCGTCGCCAGCAGTCGCGCGTGCAGGTCGTGGGCGAAGCCGTCCAGTTCCACCTGCAGCACCCGCTTGCCGCGGGCGAGCAGGTTGTAGGCCAGCAGCGCCGGCAGCGCCGCCGCCAGGCCGGCCGCGGTCGCCACCAGGGCCTCGCCGAGCGGCCCGGCGACAGTGTCCAGGCTGGCATTGCCCTCGGCGGCAATGCCGATCAGCGCGTGGTAGATCCCCCAGACCGTGCCGAACAGGCCGACGAACGGCGCCGTGGCGGCGACCGACGCCAGCACCGTCATGCCCTTTTCCAGCCGGGCGACAGCCTGGGTCATGGCATTGCGGATCACCCGCACCAGGAATTCGTCCAGCCCGCAGGCGGCGCCGAGCGTGCCGTGAGCCTGGCTGCGGTACTGCCGCCAGCCGTCGATGCCGGCCTGCGCGACCTCTGCCGCCGGCAGCGACTGCGCCTGCGCCAGCTCATAGGCGCTGTTCCAGTCGCGACACTCCCAGAAATCCACAAGAAAGCGACGGCTGCCGCGGATCATCTGCCACAGGCGCGTCCCGCGGTGCAGCAGAATGGACCAGGTCATGATCGACATCAGGATCAGGGTCAGGAACACCCCGATCAGCACCGGGTCGCCCTGCTCGAAGACCAGCAGCAGATTCATCGCTTACTCTCCAGTTGGAACTTGCCCGCACCTCCCCGCGCAAACCGGAGCGGTGCGGCAGTTCGCGGGTCGGCTCGAAGAATACGAAAGACGACTGGCAATGTAAATGCGAATCCTTCGCAATAATGACAAGCAGCGCGGTCGGCACGACCACCGCGCGACACCGGCCAGACAGGGAAAACCGGCGCCCGGCGCCGGCCCGGAAGGTACGGTCAGGCGCTCGACGGGCTCGGGCTGGCCTGTTCCTGGAGCAGGGCCTGGAACGCGTCGGCCGGCAGCGGCCGGCCGTACAGGAAGCCCTGCAGCTGGTTGCAGCCGTAGCCCTTGAGCAATACCGCCTGTTCCTGCGTTTCCACGCCCTCGGCCACCACTGCGGCATGGAAGGCGCGCGCCATGGCCGCGATCGCCTCGGCGATGGCCGCATCGCCCGGATCGGTGAGCACGTCGCGGACGAATTCGCGATCGATCTTGACCTTGTCGAAGCGGAACAGCTTGAGGTAGCTGAGGCTGGAATAGCCGGTGCCGAAGTCGTCGGCCACCAGCCGCACGCCCAGCGCGCGGATCTCATGGAGAATGCTGCTGGCATCGGTCACACCGTGCAGGATGCTGCCTTCGGTCAGCTCCAGCTCCAGCGCATCCGGCGACAGCCCGCTCTCCGCCAGCGCCGACTGCACGGCCTTCACCAGGGCGCGGTCCCGCAACTGCTTGGCGGAGACGTTGACGGCGACATAACGCAGCGGCAGCCCTGCCATTTGCCAGGCGCGCGCCTGCCGGCAAGCCTGCCGCAACACCCATTCGCCGATCGGCACGATCAGCCCGCTCTCCTCCGCCACTGGGATGAAGCGGACGGGCGGCAGCACGCCATGCTGCGGGTGCTGCCAGCGCAGCAGCGCCTCGCAGCCGATGATGGCGCCTTGCCGGTCCACCACCGGCTGATAGTGCAGCTGCAGCTCGCCGCGATCCAGCGCGTGGCGCAGGTCGCTCTCCAGATCGAGCCGCTCCGCCGAGTGCGTGTTCATGTCGGGCGAGTAGAACCGGTAATTGTCGCGGCCGGCGGCCTTGGCCTGGTACATGGCGACGTCGGCGCGCACCAGCAGCATGTCGACCGTGGCGCCATCATCCGGATACAGGCTGATGCCGATGCTGGCGGTCACCACGAACTCCCGTCCCTGCAGATCGATGGGCCGCTGCAGCGCCTCGGCGAGGTTGCGGACGATCTGCTCGACGTCCTCGCACCGGACCAGCCCCTCCAGAATCACGGCGAACTCGTCGCCGCCGAGCCGCGCCTTAGTGTCCTCCCTGCGCAGGTGCAGCTGCAGCCGCCGGCCGATCTCGCACAGCAGCTGATCGCCCACCGCGTGGCCCATGCTGTCGTTGACCAGCTTGAAGTTGTCCAGGTCGATGAACAGCACCGCCACCATCCGCTGGTGGCGCTGCGCGTGCCGGATCGCCCGCTCGAGGCGGTCCTCGAACAGCGCCCGGTTGGCCAGGCCGGTGAGCTGATCGTGGGTGGCGCGGTGGATCAGCTCGCCCTCATGCCGCTTGCGCTCGCTGATATCGCGCGCGATGGTCGACAGATACCGCGGCTCCGAACCGGCGCCGGTATGGGCGATCAGCAGCTGGGAAACCGGCAGCTCCCGGCCGCTGCGGTCCTGCAGCACCAGCTCGCCGCTCCACATGCCGGTGCTGAGCGCTTGCGGCAGCACCTCCGCATGCAGCCTCCTGCGGCAGGAAGGCAGCAGCAGCTCCTCCAGCTGCCGGCCGGTGAGCGGATCGTCGAGACCGACGCCGAGCAGCTGCCGACCGGCCGGATTCAAGTAGACCAGCGTGCCGTCGACCTTGAAGATGGCCACCACGTCTGGCGTGGCGTTCAGGATGGTGAGCAGCCGGCGCCGGTCGGCCTCCGCCCGCACCCGCTGGCTGGCATCCCGCACCACCGCGATGACGCGCGCCTCGCCATCGTCCGACACCGGGCTGAGGCTGATCTCCAGCGGCACCTCGCTGCCGTCCTTGCGCAGCCCCAGCACCGGCGTGGCGTCCATGCGCATGGCCCGCCGCCCGGGCCGCAGGGCATAGATGCTCTGGTAACGGCGGTGCACCTCGCGCAGCCGCTCCGGAACCAGATCCAGCACGTTGCGGTCGATCAGCTCCTCACGGGCATAGGCGAAAATCCGCTCGGCCTCGCGGTTGACCCGGACGATGCGGCCGCTGAAATCGCAGATGATGATGCCGTCGGCGGCCGACTCCAGCAGATTGTCGGCCCTGGCTTCCGCCCGTCGCGCCGCCGCCGCCTCAGCCTCCAGCGCGTCCACCAGCCGCTCGGTGCGGGCGTTGGTTTCGTTGAAGGCCGCCACCAGCTCGCCGATCTCGTCGCGGGCAAGGTAATCGAGCCGGCCGCTGTAGTCCCCCTTCCCCGCCCGCCGCGTCAGCCTCACCAGCGCCCGCAAAGGCCGCACCACCTGGCGATAGCCGAGCGCGGCGATACCCACCAGCATCAGCAGCCCCAGCAACTGCAGTGCGTTCTGGGCGTTGTCGCGCCAGGCCTGGGCGCGGCGCTGGCTGGCCACCAGCAGGCTGGTCAGGGCCTCGGCCCGCTCCAGCATCAGCTCGGCATTGCGCTCGATAAAGCCGCGGGCGACGGCGCTGTCGCCCGCGCCGGCAGCGATGGCCTCTGCAGCGCGCCGGTAATGGCCCCACTCCAGCCGCAACGTGTCGATCGCCGCCCCGATGCGCTGCTGATCGGCGTTCAGGAAAAACTCCAGCGGCACCGCCTCGATCCCGGCCAGGATGGCCTCGTAGTCGGCAACCGCGTGCTGCAGCGCCTCCCGGCACTGCCGGCCCCTGCCTGCCGGGAGCTCGTCGTCGCATACTGCCGCCAGGAAGGCAATCCGTTGGCTTTGCATGCGCAGCCTGCCGGATTCATTGACCTGCTCGGCAAAAGCCGCCGTATGAGCACGGCTGAGGTGGCTGATGCCGAGGTAGCCGCTCCAAAACAGCAGAAAGAAGATCACCACCACCGCCAGCTTGCGCCCCAGGGTCGGGCGCCAAATCCGCCGGCGGCGTTGCGGCCCGGCGGCATGAGCCGGCGGCCGACCTGCGGGCAGCTGGGAGGATTGAGCCACAGAAAATCCTTAGATACAGCGGGTTGTTATTGCCTGACAGGATGGTATTTGCACGCCGGACGCGGCGCCAGGACTATCTATCAAGTGGTTGACATGAATCACCTTTTTACCGGCAGCGGGACCGGCGCGGCTGCCGATGCCCGGCTCCGCCCTGGCCCGAAAGAGCGTGGATAACGGGAACGTCAGCGTACGTGCGTCACTTCCTGCCCCAGCATTTCGGCAGTGACCAGTACCACGCCTTTGGGTGAGACATAAAAGCGCCGCCGGTCCGCTTCCGGGTCCTCGCCGATGATCGTGCCCGGCGGGATGCGGCAGCCCTCGTCGACCACCGCCTTGCGGATGCGGCAGTCCTCGCCGACCACCACGTCCGGCAGGATCACTGAATCCTCCACCAGTGCCCGCGGATTCACCACCACTTGCGAGAACAGCAGCGAGTTGCGCACCAGCGCGCCGGCAATGATATCGCCGCCGGAGACCATGGAATTGACCGCCATGCCGCGCATGTCGTCGTTGTCGTAGATGAACTTGGCCGGCGGCAGCTGGGCCTGATAGGTCCAGATCGGCCACTCCTCGTCGTAGAGGTTGAGCTCCGGGTTCTCGCCGATCAGCTCCTGATTGGCGGCGTAGAAGGCATCGACCGTGCCGACATCGCGCCAGTAGGCCTGCCGGCCAGAGCGCGGATCGCTGAACGGAAAGGCCTGCACCGCGCCGTCGGCAATCGCCGCCGGGATAATGTCGCGGCCGAAATCGCGGGCGGAGTCCAGGTTCTCGGCGTCCTCGCGCAGCTTCTGGAACAGATACTCGCGGTCGAACACGTAGATGCCCATCGACACCAGCGCCCGCTCGGGGTCGCCCGGTATCGGCTCGGGGTCGGCCGGTTTCTCGGTAAAGCGCAGCACCCGCCCGGTGGCATCCACCGTCATCACCCCAAAGGCCCGCGCCTTCTCGCGCGGCACCTCCACGCAGCCGACCGTTATATCGGCGCCGCGCTCCACATGCGCGGCGATGATGGCGCCGTAGTCCATCTTATAGACGTGGTCGCCGGCCAGGATCAGCACGTAGCTCGGGTTGTGGGCCTTGATGATGTCGATGTTCTGGTACACCGCATCGGCCGTGCCGGCATACCAGAGCGGCTTGTCCATGCGCTGCTGCGCCGGCACGATCTCCACGAACTCGCCGAACTCGCCGCGCAGGAAACCCCAGCCGCGCTGCACATGCTGGATCAGCGAATGCGCCTTGTACTGGGTTAGCACTGCGACCCGGCGGATCCCGGAATTGATGCAGTTGGAGAGCGGGAAGTCGATCAGCCGGAACTTACCCCCGAACGGCACCGCCGGCTTGGTACGCCAGTCGGTCAGATTGGCGAGCCGGCCACCACGGCCCCCGGCCATGATCAGGGCCAGAGTGTCACGGGTGAGGCGGCTGACGAAACGCGGGTTGCGCTCGAGAAACATGGGCTGTCGTTCCGGCAATCAGGTCGGCGATAGGATACTGACCGCCAGGGCGGGTGCCAACGAAACCCGCCCCGCCTCCCAGGCGCCGGGCAGCTCCACGGAGAGGCCCGCCGCGCCTGCCCCGCGCCCTCCCCGGTCAAGGGCCCACACCCCTCTAGTGTCGCCCGATATTTGGTGCTACTCTATGCCGCCTCTGGGGCCGTAGCTC
>JAJUFY010000464.1 GCA_029263635.1 Ectothiorhodospiraceae bacterium
AGCCGAGCTCTTTCATCAGCCGGGTCGGGGCGTTGCGCAGTTGCAGCGGCACCGGCAGCGAGCCGCCGGCCTTGACGTCGGCCATGGCGGCCTTGAAGGCGGTATAGACCCGGTTGCTCTTCGGGACGCAGGCGAGGTAGACCACCGCCTGCGCCAGGGTCAGATCGCCTTCCGGACTGCCCAGCCGCTCCACTGCATCCCAGGCGGCCAGCGCCAGCTGGACACTGCGCGGGTCGGCGTTGCCGATGTCCTCGGAGGCCATGCGCACCACCCGCCGGGCGATGTAGAGCGGATCGCAGCCACCGTCCAGCATGCGGCACAGCCAGTACAGCGCGGCGTCCGGATCGGAACCGCGCACGGATTTGTGCAGGGCCGAGATCTGGTCGTAGAAGGCCTCGCCGCCCTTGTCGAAACGCCGCAGCGTGCCGGCCGCCGCCTGGGCGATCACCTCGCGCGGGATCTCGCCGTCCACCGCCAGGTCGGCAGCGATCTCCAGCAGGTTGAGCGCCCGGCGGGCATCGCCGTCGGCAGCCTGGATCAGCAGTTCCTTGGCCTCGGCAGTCAGCCGCAGGCCGCGCAGACCGCGCTCGGCATCCTGCAGGGCCTGGTCGATCAGTGCGCCCAGATCCTCGGCCGACAGCGAGGTCAGCACATAGGTGCGCACCCGCGAGAGCAGCGCGTTGTTAAGCTCGAACGAAGGATTCTCGGTGGTGGCGCCGATGAAGATCACCGTGCCGTCTTCGACGTGCGGCAGGAAGGCGTCCTGCTGCGACTTGTTGAAGCGATGCACCTCGTCGACGAACAGGATGGTGCGACGCCCGGCCGCCTGGACCGCCTTGGCCGTTTCCACCGCCTGACGGATTTCCTTGACCCCCGAGGTGACTGCCGACAGCACCAGGAACTCGGCGTCGGCATGCGCGGCGACCAGTCGCGCCAGCGTGGTCTTGCCGGTGCCGGGCGGGCCCCACAGCACCATCGAGTGCGGCCGGCCGGCCAGGATTGCTTCTCGCAACGGCTTGCCGGGACCAAGAATATGCGCCTGGCCGACATATTCGTCGAGAGTCCGCGGCCGCATCCGGTCCGCCAGCGGCCGCACCGCAGCCTCCCTGCGGGGCAATCAGATCGCCGCCGGCCGGCGGCGTGAACTTGAACTGGGCAGGATCGATGCGCGGATTCTTCTCCAGCGCCAGCAGTTCCAGCCGGGTCGACTGGCCCAGCCCGCTGTCGACCTCCACCACCTGCGGCACGCCGCGCTCCAGCTTCAGGCGGATGGCCTGGAAGTCCCAGTCGCTGTGCTTGGGGATCAGCTGCAGCCAGCCGTCCTGTTCAGGCTGAATGGTGAAGTTCCGTTCCAGGGTCTGGTAATCGCCGCTCAGCAGCAGCGCCGGGCCGACCCCCAGCACATCCTTCAGCGGCCGCACCGTCACCTGCTCCAGATCGATGTCGTAGACCCAGAGCTTTTCGCCGTCGGCGACGATTTCCTGCTCGAAAGGCTCACTATAGGACCAGCGGAAGCGATCCGGGCGCTGGATCAGCAGCCGGCCGCGGGAGGTTTCCAGGATCTCGCCGTTGTCGCCGCTGGTGGTCTGCAC
>JAJUFY010000233.1 GCA_029263635.1 Ectothiorhodospiraceae bacterium
CGCCGAGCTCTACACCGCGCTGTCGCAGGGCGTGATCGACGGCGCCCACTGGGGCGCGGTGCAGGGCGCCTACAGCCTGAGCCTGTACGAGGTCGCCAAGTACCATGTGCGCCCGGCGCTCAACATCGCCGGCACCGATGTCTTCATCATCAACCAGAAGGCGCTCGACGCACTGCCGGACGACGTCCGCAAGATCCTGATCGACACCCTCGACCAGCAGTTCTGGGAGCGGACCAACGAATACCAGTATCAGGAGGAAATTGCGCTGGCCAGGGCCCAGCGCGAACTCGGTGTCAAGCTCAACGTGCTGCCCGACGACGTCCAGCAGAAGCTGGCCGAGACCGCCCAGAAGAACTGGGAGATGGAAGCGAAGCGCAGCCCCGAGTCCGCCAAGGCGGTGGAAATGCTGCGGGCCTTCCTCACCGACCTGGGGTATCTGTAATCCGCCGCAACCCGAGAAGGCCAGTGGCGGGAGCTGCCTGCTCCCGCCGCGCTGCCGTCAGGCAGGCTCCATGTATTCCACCAGCAGCTGCACGCTCCGGCGACCGCGGAATTCGTTGACGTCGAGCCGGTAGGCAAGGCGCACCGGGCAGCGGAGCTCGTGCCAGCCATACTCGACGCCATTGAAGGCGATGGCATCCAGCCAGCGGCGCTCACCCGGCGCGCTGACGGTGAGCTTGACGTGGCGGCCGCCGACGATACGGCTCTGCACGATCTCGAACAGGCCGTCGAACAGCGGTTCCGGAAACCCCTGCCCCCAGGGGCCGGCATCGCGCAGGGCCTCGGCCAGGGCCAGGTCATGCTCTTCCGGCGCGAGCTCGCCATCGGTGAGCAGCTCCGCCGAACCCACCGCATCGCCCAGCTCCTCGGCCACCGCCGCCGCAAAGACATCGCGAAACCGCGGGAAATCGTCGGCGGCCAGGCTGAGGCCGGCCGCCATCGCATGGCCGCCGAACCTGTCGATCAGCCCCGGGGTTTCGGTGGCGATGCGTTCCAGCAGATCGCGGATGTGCAGGCCCTGAATCGAGCGCGCCGAGCCCTTGAGCTCGCCCTCCCCGGCCGGCGCAAAGGCGATCACCGGCCGATGGAAACGCTCCTTGATGCGTCCGGCGAGGATGCCGATCACGCCCTGGTGCCAGCCCGGGTCCATCAGGCACAGGCCGGCCGGCAGGCCCGCCTCGTCCTGCTCGAGCGCCGCGAGCAGGGTAAGCGCCTCCTGCTGCATGCTGCCCTCGATCTCGCGGCGCTGGCGGTTGAGCTCGCCGAGTTCGGCGGCCATGGCGGCCGCTTCCGCTTCGTCGTCGGTCAGCAGGCAGGCGATGCCCAGCGACATGTCTTCCAGCCGGCCGGCCGCATTCAGCCGCGGCCCGACCGCAAAGCCGAGATCGGCGGCCACCAGCCGGGCCGGATCGCGGCCGGCATCCTGCAGCAGCGCACGGATACCCGGGCAACAGCGACCGGCGCGGATGCGGCGGATGCCCTGCTCGATCAGGATCCGGTTGTTGTAATCCAGCACCACCACGTCGGCGACCGTGCCAAGCGCTACCAGGTCCAGCAGGTCGGCCATGTTCGGTTCCGGCCGCGCGGCCCCGAACCAGCCCTTGGCGCGCAGACGCGCGCGCAGCGCCAGCATGACGTAGAAGATCACGCCGACCCCGGCCAGATGCTTGCTGGGGAAGCCGTCGCCGGGCATGTTGGGATTGACGATGGCATCCGCTGCCGGCAGCTCCTGGCCCGGCAGGTGATGGTCGGTGATCAGCACCTTGATGCCGGCGGCCTGGGCGGCGGCGACTCCCTGCACGCTGGAAATGCCGTTGTCGACGGTGATGATCAGGTCGGGCTTCCGGGCGCGGGCAAGCTCGACGATTTCCGGCGTCAGCCCGTAGCCGTACTCGAAGCGGTTGGGCACCAGATAATCGACTTCGGCATGTCCCAGGGCCCGCAGTGCCCGCACCGCCAGCGCGCTGCTGGTGGCGCCGTCGGCGTCGAAGTCGCCGACGATGAGGATGCGGGAGCGGGCCGCCAGCGCCGCCTCCAGCAGATCGACGGCGCGCTCCATGCCGCTCAGCCGATCGCCCGGCTGCAGGCGGGTCAGCGAGCAGTCGAGCTGGTCGGGCGCGACGGCGCGCGCGGCGTAGACCCGCCGCAGGAGGGCCGGCAAATGCGCCGGCAGTTCCGCAGGGTCGCGCAGCAGCGGCCGGCGCCGGATACGTTTCTGCAACTCAGAACTCCAGATAGTGCGGCAACGGCTTCGGCCGCCGCCAGAAGCGGCGCAGGTCGGCGCGGCGCAGCCTGAGCCGCTGCCCTGTCGTCTCCACCGTCAGGCTGGCCAGCTGGCCCGACCGCAAACACCCGAGCAGGGGCACCAGCCACTGCTGCTCAAGCATGTCCAGCGCAGCACCCCAGCCGTCCAGATCGCCGGCCTGCAGGGCGTCCGCCAGTGCGGTCAGCACCACCAGGCAGCGGCCGGTCGTCGGCAGCGTGTCGGCCTGTCCCGGCACAGCCTGCAGCTGAGCCCCAGCAAGCCGCGCCAGCCCACGGGCGATCGGCTCGTCGGCGACCACGGTGTCCCAGTCGGCCGCAACCGAAGTCGGCAAGCAACCGGCGCCCCACAGCCAGATGCCGTTGACGGTCGGTCGGCCGGCGTCGGCGCGCCACTCATTCTCGGGCGCCAGGTGCAGCAGCATCTGCAGTTCGGTCATGAGGGCCAGCCAGCGGCCGGCATCACCACCGGTTGGCAGGCGATCGCGGAAATAGCGGCCGGCGACGGTAGCGGTCGGCACGGTCTGCAACCGTACCGGGGCTTCGGAGCGCAGGTACCAGCGCGTCGGCACCGGTGCATGCAGCGTCAGCCCGTCCTCGCGCAGCAACTCATTGCAGCGCTCGACCAGCGACGCCGCTTCGTCCGCCGTCAGCCCCAGCGTTGAGGCATCGAACAGCAGCATCTGCTCATTGTCCGGCCGCAGGTGCACCGGATCGGCCCGCAGCCAGACGGCCTGACCGGGATCGTTGCCCTCCCCCAGCCAGCCCAGCGCGCCGGCCGGCAGCTCCGCATCCGCCGGCAGCCCGAACAGCCGCTGCAGCTGGCCGAACAGGTGACGCCTCGGCAACTGCTCGGTGCGTGCCTGTGCAAACAGTCGCTCCAGCGCCGGCCGCCGCGGTCGCAGGCAGTCAGCCTCGCGAGCATCCGGCGGCAGCGGGCCACGCAGGCCGGGAATGAGCAGGTGCAGCTGAGCGCCGGCCATCCTCTCGACTTAGAGCCGGCCGAGGATGGCGCGCTTCACCGCCTCCAGCTCGGCAGGCACGGTGGTGACGGCGCCGCTGGACTGCTTGATGGCGATGTCCGGATCCTTGAGGCCGTGGCCGGTGAGGGTGCAGACCACGGTGCTGCCCTCGGGAATCTTGCCGGAGCGGATGTCGCGCATGGCGCCGGCCAGCGAGGCGGCAGACGCCGGCTCGCAGAACACCCCTTCCTTCTCGGCGAGCAGGCGCTGGGCGGCCAGGATCTCGTCGTCCACGCACTCGTCGAACCAGCCGCCCGATTCCTTGCTCGCCGCCCAGGCCTGCTGCCCGGACTGCGGGTGACCGATGCGAATGGCGGTGGCGACGGTGTCCGGGTCGTCCACCATCTTGCCGCGCAGGAAGGGCGCGGCGCCGGCAGCCTGGTAGCCGACCATCTTCGGCCGGCTGCTGACCACGGCGCTCTTGAAGCGGCTGTGGCCCTGCGAGAAGGTGTCGGCGGCGGTATCCATGCCGGCGTATTCGCTGTAGCCGATCCAGTACGCCGTGATGTTGCCGGCGTTGCCGACCGGCAGGCAGTGGTAGTCCGGTGCCCGCTCCAGCTCCTCGACGATCTCGTAGGCAGCGGTCTTCTGGCCCTGCAGGCGGAACGGGTTGATGGAGTTGACGATGGTCACCGGCGCCTGGCCGGCCACCTCCTTCACCAGCTGCATGCCGACGTCGAAGTTGCCGGTGATCTGCAGCACCGCCGCGCCATGCATGATGGCCTGCGCCAGCTTGCCCATGGCGATCTTGCCTTCCGGAATCAGCACGAAGGCGGTGATGCCGGCACGCGCGGCGTAGGCGGCGGCCGCCG
>JAJUFY010000279.1 GCA_029263635.1 Ectothiorhodospiraceae bacterium
GCGGCAAAGGTTGCTCAGTTGGTTTCCGACTGGATTACCAAATATGGTAGTGATTTAAAGGGTATTATCGCGGCAGACGACTCAGCACAACTGATTGGTATTGTTGATGCACTCAAGAAAGCCAACAGAAAAGACATCATTGTTGTTGCAGCCGGTAATAGTAAAGCAGGTATGGATGCTGTAAAAGCCGGAGATTGCAACGCCATCACTTATCAGACTACTGAAGGTGACGGAGCGGCAGCCATGAGAACAGCAGCGACCAGACGCCGAAGCGCTGGAACCAGCGCTGGGCGCGCGCCAGGCCGTCGGCCTTGAACGGGAACCAGCGCCGGTCCTGGAAGTGCAGCAGATAGCGGCCGATGACCCAGTTGACCGCGGCGCCGAGCGTGTTGCCTGCAGTTGCCGACAGCCAGACCAGGGCAGGGTCGTAGCCCGCGGCGAGCAGGCCGACGAACAGCACTTCCGAGTAGAAGGGCAGGATGGTCGCTGCCAGTAGGGCGGTAATGAACAGGCTGGTGTAGACCGGCAGATCCAAGACGGTTTCCTGATGGCATGATGCGGCGTTCCATGGCCGGGCCCGGCATGATAGTCCCTCTGCAAGCGCAGGGCATGTGCAGGCCGGCGGCCGCTCGCATGTACACTTGGCCTGCCAGGCCGACGGACCGGAAGCGGTGGTGCGGTTCTACCGCGAGAGCCTGGCAGCAGGCGGGCGCGACAGCCATTACCGCCGGGGCCATGTCGCCGCCTTCCTGCTCGATCCGGACGGCAACAATAGCGAAAAACGGTATCTCACGGGCCGGCCCGGCGCTCGGCGACGCCGGTGGTCGTCGCACCGGAGCGCTAACGGCCGCGGGGACAGATCATGCGCAAGACCATATTGATTACCGGCGCAAGCTCCGGGCTGGGGAAGGGCATGGCACGGGAATTCGCAGCCCGCGGCCGCAATCTCGCCCTGACCGCCCGCCGGCTCGAGCGGCTGGAAGCGCTGCGCGAGGAACTGCTGGCAAAGCACCCGGGCATCCGGGTGTCGGTGCGGCTGCTGGACGTGAACGACCACGATCGGGTGTTCGAGGTGTTCGAAGCCTTCGCCGCCGAGTTCGGAATGATCGACCGGGTGATCGTCAATGCCGGGATCGGCAAGGGCAGGCGGATCGGCACCGGCGGTTTTGCCGACAATCTTGCCACTGCCCAGACCAACTTCATTGCCGCGCTTGCCCAGTGCGAGGCGGCGGTCGGTATTTTCCGCCGTCAGGGGCAGGGGCATCTGGTCACCATGTCCTCGGTCGGCGGCGTGCGCGGCTTCCCCGGCAGCTTTAGCGTGTACGCGGCCAGCAAGGCGGGGCTGGCGGTGCTGACGGAAGGGATACGCGCCGACCTGCTGCGCACGCCGATCAAGGTCACGACCATCTACCCAGGCTATATCCGCACCCCGCTCAACGCCGACGCCAGGCGCCTGCCGTTCGCCGTCGATGCCGCCACCGGCAGCCGCGCCCTGGTCAGGGCGATCGAGCGCGAGCCGCAGGAAGCCTATGTCCCCGCCTGGCCCTGGGCGCCGATCGCCTTTCTGCTGCGGCGGTTGCCGCTGCGCATGCTGCGCACCTGATGGTGTGGCGGCGCCAGACCGCACAACGGCGGCCGTAAGGGCCGCCGTTGTGTCTGCCCGCACCCTGCTCAGGTGCTCGAGGAAAGCTCTCGGCGATCAGTTGTAGCCCAGCACGGCCGCGTGGTGAACGCTGTGCTGCTCGGCTTGGCGGGCCGCGATGGCGGCGACGGGCGGCCGGCTCGGCTGCAGGGGGCGGTTCCGATAGCGGGCGGCGTGGCGTGGCTGGCGACGCTTCTTGGCAAGCATGGATGACAAACTCCCTATCAATGACGGATTGGTAAAAGTTCTATGGAAAGCGACAGCAGGCGCGGCTGACGGTTCCATCGGCTGCCGTGATTAGGGTGTCGTCAGACGGTGACGCCGGCATGACAGGCCGGAGTCAGTGGGCGAGGTGGCATGCGGAGGCAGGCTGGTGTTGGGCACCGGCATCTTTAGGCCGGCTTTGCCGATACCATAGAGTATTGCTCTGTGCCGCCGGAATCGCCGTTCATGATCAGCCATTTCTTCGCCTATCTCAGCAAGCTGCGCTGGATCCGCCGCTGGGGACTGAAACGCAATGCCATCGCCGAGAACGTGATGGAGCATTCCTGGGAGGTGGCGACCATCGCCCACGCGCTGGCGGTGATTCACAACCGCCGCTGCGGCGGCAAGGTGGATCCGAACGCGGTTGCGGCGGCGGCGCTGTTCCACGACGCCGCCGAGGTGATCACCGGCGACCTGCCGAGCCCGGTGAAGTACCACAACTCCGCCATTACCGAGGCATACAAGGCCCTGGAGCGGGCGGCCGAGAAAGACCTGCTGGCGCTGCTGCCCGACGACCTGCGGGAAGACTATCGCGGCCTGCTGCTGGAAGATGAAGTGCCGCCCCTGCATCGCACCCTGATCAAGGCGGCGGACACGCTGGCCGCCTACATCAAATGCGAGGCCGAGCTGCGGGCGGGCAATATCGAGTTCCGTGACGCCGCCGAGGACATCCGCCACCGCCTGGAGCAGCTGGCGATGCCGGAAGTCGAGCATTTCCTGGCGACGTTCCTGCCCAGTTACCAGCTCACGCTGGATCAGCTGCTCGACCGGCAGCAGCCGCTTTTGTAGGAGCGACGCTCCCGCCGCGATTCCTCCTTCCCTCTCCGGGTTTCGGCAGAGAGGCCTTGGGGGATTCGCGGCCAGGGGCCGCTCCTGCGGGCGGTGCTGCTCAAGTGGTGGCGCAGCTCGGCTTGCTGCCTGCCGGCAAGGGCTGATCGGCGCCGAACAGGCGGCAGAGATAGGGGTTGAGGAAAACGCCTGTCGGATCGAGCCGCTGCCGCAGTGCCTGGAATTCCGCCCAGCGCGGATAGAGCTCGGCCAGCTCGGCCGCCGCCAGCGAGTGCCATTTGCCCCAGTGCGGCCGCCCCTGGTGCTCGCGCAGGATGGCCTCAAGGTCGCGAAAATAGCGCTCGAACGGCATGCCGCGGTACATGTGCACGGCAATGTAGGCGCTGTCGCGCCGGTAAGCGGGGCTGAGCCAGATGTCGTCGGCGGCAGTGAAGCGGCATTCGAGCGGGAAGAACACCCGGTACCGAGCACGCCCGAGCTGCCTGCGGATGGCTTCCAGGGCCGGCACCAGGTTCTGGCGGGGCAGGGCGTATTCCATTTCGTGAAAGCGTACCCGCCGGGCGGTCGGGTAGATGCGATGGGCGGCATCGACGGTATCGCTGGTGCCGACGAAACGCCCGGCCAGCTGCGCCACCAGCGGGCTAAAC
>JAJUFY010000208.1 GCA_029263635.1 Ectothiorhodospiraceae bacterium
CCTTTGAGGCGGTCGAGAACTTCATCTCCCGCAGCCTGGCCAAGGCCGCCTAGGTCCTGCCTGCCGCCGGCACGGCCCCCCCGGGGCCGTGCCGCACCCAGTCGCCGCCCCGTCCGGGGCGGCACGCTTAAGTCCCATCACACCGACAACGAGCAGGGAGAACTGGATGCAGGCAGTCATTCTGGCGGCCGGGCAGGGCCGTCGCATCCGCAGCTTGTCCGACAGCAAGCCCTTGCTGCCGCTGCTGGGCCTGCCCTTGATCGAACGCAACGTGCGGGCCGCGCAGCAGTGCGGCGTCGACGAGGTGATCATCGTCACCGGCTACGAGCACGAGCGGCTGGACACCTGGCGGCAGGAATTCCAGGCGCGCCACGCCATGCCGCGCCTGACCATGGTCTACAACGAGGCCTGGGCCGAGACCGAGAACGGCCAGTCCCTGGCCGCCGCCAAGGACCGGATCAAGGGGCCGTTTCTGCTGCTGATGGGGGATCACGTCTACACCCCCGAGCTGCTGCGAGAGCTGTGCCAGCACCCGCTGCCCGAAGACGGCGCCGTGCTGGCAGTGGACGGCAAGACCGGACGCAAGGACATCGACCTGGAGGATGTCACCCGCGTGCAGCTGCGCGGCGAGAACGTGGTCGCCATCGACAAGGGCCTGACCCACTTCGACGGCTTCGACACCGGCGCCTTCTGGTGCAGCCCGGCAGTGGCCGAGCAGGCCGCGCAGCAGGCCGAGGCCGGCCGTACCCGGCTGAGCGATACCATGCAGGCGCTGGCCGATGCCGGCCGGCTGGCGGCCTGTCGCATCGACGGCGCCTACTGGCAGGACGTGGACACCCCGGAAACACACCGCCTCGCCGAGCGCGGCCTGCTCGCCTGGGCCGCCGGCAAAGGCAGCGACGGCCCGGTTTCTCGCTGGCTCAACCGGCCGCTGTCCCGTTGGCTGACCGGGCGGCTGATCCACACTGGCATCACGCCTAACCAGGTCTCGCTGGTTGCCTTCGCGCTGGGACTGGTGGCGGCCGTACTGCTGGCGCAGCCCTATTACCTGACGCTGCTGCTCGGCGGCCTGCTGGTGCAGTTCGCCTCGGTGGTGGACGGCTGCGATGGCGAGATCGCCCGCCTGCGGCTGACGCCGTCGGCCTACGGCGGCTGGCTGGATGCGCTGCTCGATCGCTACGCCGACGCCGCCGTACTCGGCGCGCTCACCTGGCATGTGGCGCAAACCCAGGCCGGCGCAACCGGCGCGTGGCTGGTCCTGGGACTGGCAGCGATTGCCGGCAGCTTCGTCGCCAGCTACAGCGCTCACAAGGCCGACCGGCTGCTGACCAGGCAGCGCTGGCGCATCGGCCGCGACACCCGCTCACTGGCGGTGATGCTCGGCGCCGTGTTCGCGGTACCGGAGCTGGTGCTGGCTCTCGTCGCGGTGACCATGAACGCGGTGGTGGTGTATCGGATCTTTGCCCTGCGCAAGGTGATGTGAATGTCAGAGGCTACGCTCATGCATGCGCGTCCTGACCCGGCGTTCCCCGAGCCCGCCGCGGCCCGGGCGGCGGCGCTGATCCGCCAGGTGCTGGCCCGCGCCCCGGTCGAGGAGGATGCCGGCCACGCCGAGAACACCCTGCACTGGCTGCTGCGGCTGGATCCGGCGGCCGATGCGGCGCTGCGCCTGGCCGCGCTCGCCCACGACATCGAGCGGGCCCGGGCGCGGCGGCTGCGACGGCAGCGGTTCGCCAGCTACGACGACTTCAAGGCCCGCCACGCCGAAATCGGCGCCCGCATCACCCGGCGCCTGCTGCACGTGGCCGGCGTCGAAGAATCGGTGCGCGAGGAAGCCTGCCGGCTGGTCCGGCGCCATGAGGTCGGCGGCGATCCGCGCAGCGACCTGCTCAAGGACGCCGACAGCCTGTCCTATTTCGATCACAACCTGCCGTACTACTACCGCCGCGAGGGCTGGGAAGAGACGCTGCGCCGCGCCCGCTGGGGCTACAGCCGGCTGTCGGCCCGGGCGCGCGCGCACTACGACCAGATCACCCCGGCCAGCGAGCAGCTCCGGCAGCTGCTTGTCGAGGCCCGGCGGCTGGAACAGCCGTGCTGAGCACCTCGGCAGCTCGCCTGCGCCGCTGCCGACGCTCCGGCGCTGCTTGCCTTTTCCCGCTGGCTGGCGAGGATTTACCGTCGGATTTCTGATAGCCTCTGGCCGCTCAGGAGGACGACCTCCCCCGCCCCGGGAAGAATGTCCAGGACGGCCTGGCCCTAAGCAGGAAGGAGGCCGATGGCCTGGATCTTTCTCATCATTGCCGGTGTTCTCGAAGTCGTGTGGGCCTATGCGATGAAGCAGTCCCACGGCTTCACCCGGCTTGTCCCGTCGATCATCACCATAGTCACCATGCTGGGCAGCTTCTGGCTGCTGGCCATTGCCATGCGGACCATCCCGCTCGGCACGGCCTATCCGGTCTGGACCGGCATCGGCGCGGTGGGGGCTTTCCTGGCCGGCGTCGTCCTGCTGGCTGAGCCGGTCAACGCAATGCGCATCATCGCCGCCGTGCTCATCGTCTCCGGCCTGGTGCTGATGAAGGTGGCCAGCCCCTGAGCGGGAGCCCCGGCGGGGACCCGGTGAAGCTCCAGAACGACATGGGGCGGCAGGACGGCACGACCGTCGCCCGCATCATCACCAACTGGTGCGTGCGCCGCCGCCCGCCGGCCTAGGCGCTCCGCCGCTTTACAGCAGCGCCTCGATGTCGGCAGCAATCTTCTCCGGCGTGTCCTTGGGCGCGTAGCGGCGGACGACCTTGCCGTCGCGGTCGACCAGGAACTTGGTGAAGTTCCACTTGATCGCCTTGCTGCCGAGCAGCCCCGGCGCCTCCGCCTTGAGGTAGGTGTAGAGCGGATGGGCGTTGTCGCCGTTGACGTCGATCTTGTCGAACATCGGGAAGGTCACGCCGTAGTTCTTCTCGCAGAACGCGCCGATCTCCTCGGCGCCGCCCGGCTCCTGGCGGCCGAACTGGTTGCAGGGGAAGCCGAGCACCACCAGCCCGCGGTCGGCGAAGCGGCTGTACAGCGCCTGCAGGCCCTGGTACTGAGGCGTGAACCCGCACTTGCTGGCGGTATTGACGATCAGCAGCACCTTGCCCTTGAACTCGGCCAGCGAGACCTCGCGCCCATCCAGGCTGCGTGCGGAGTAGTCGTAGACGGTCATCTTTGTTTTCCGTGTGAGTGATGCCGGCGCTCAGCATATGCCGACGAGAGCGGCTTCGGCCACCGCTTTGGCATCGGGCCTGGCACCATCGTCGCCACTGTAGGAGCGGCGTCCTCGCCGCGATTCTAGGAGGTTCGCGACCGCCGTACGCTCCTACAGAAGAGGCTTGTGATGGCGCCGGTAGGAGCGGCCCCTGGCCGCGAATTACCCAATGCCCTCACCCTGCCCCTCTATCCGCAAGCGGGAGAGAGAAGGCGGTGCACTGGCTGCGCCGAGCCAGCCGGAAGACACCGCGCTACTCGCCGGGATGCAGCACCGCGTGCAGGAACTCCCGGGTGCGCGCCTCTCTGGGCTCGGTGAAGATCAGCTCCGGCCGCCCCGATTCCACGATCACGCCTTGGTCGAAGAAGCACACCCGGTCGGAGATATCGCGGGCGAACTGCATCTCGTGGGTCACCATGAGCATGGTCAGGTCCTGCTCGCGGGCCAGCCGGCGGATGATCTTCAGCACCTCGCCGACCAGCTCCGGATCCAGGGCGCTGGTCGGCTCGTCGAACAGCATGATGCGCGGGCGCATGGCCAGGGCGCGGGCGATCGCCACCCGCTGCTGCTGGCCGCCCGACAGTTGCGCCGGAAACTTGTCGGCCTGGTCGGCCAGGCCCACCATCTCCAGCAGTTCCTCGGCCCGCTCGCGCGCCTCGGCCTTGCTCAACCCCAGCACGCTCATCGGCGCCTCGGTGAGGTTGCGCAGCACGCTCATGTGCGGGAACAGATTGAACTGCTGGAACACCATGCCCATCTGCGCGCGCATCCGGCGCAGGTGCGCCTCGCCGGCCGGCACCAGCTGCTCGCCGCGGCGCTCGTGCCAGAGTGGCTCACCGCCGACGTAGACCACGCCCTCCTGGATCGGCTCCAGCGTCATCAGGATCCGCAGCACGGTGGACTTGCCCGAGCCGGACGGGCCGATGATGGTGACCTTCTCGCCCTGGCGCACCTCGAAGTCGAGCCCGTCGAGCACGGTGACGTCGCCGAAGCGCTTGGTGACCCGGTCGAACTTGATGATCGGCTCGCTCATTTCAGCGAAATCCCCCGTTTCGGCAGCCTGAGGTCGAGCTGGCGCACCAGCAGCGAGGCCAGCAGGGTCAGGATCAGATACAGCCCGCCGACCATCGACAGCGGGATCAGGTAGTTGAAGGTGCGGTCGCCGATGATGCGCGCGGCGCCGAACATCTCCAGCACCGTCACCACGCTGAGAATCGGCACGTCCTTGAGGATGGACACCGCGTAGTTGCCTAGCGCGGGAATCACGCGCGGCACCGCTTGCGGCAGGATGATGTGGGTAAACCCACGCCTCGGGCTCAGGTTGAGTGCCCGAATGGCCTCCCGCTGGCCGTGCGGTACCGCTTCGATGCC
>JAJUFY010000205.1 GCA_029263635.1 Ectothiorhodospiraceae bacterium
CGCCTTGTCACTCTCCAGCGTGATCAGCGACTGCTCCTCAGCCACCTGATCACCCGGCGCAATCAATACCTCGATGACCTCGACCGCGTCGAAATCACCAATGTCCGGTACCCTCAGCTCGACAGTCTCTGCCATGTCCTGTCCTTTTCCCGACCAGCAACGGCCAGGCACAACCCCGAAACATCGATGCGGGCATTGCCCGACCGCTTACACCTGCGCCGGATTCGGCTTGTTCGGATCGATGCCGTACTTCCGGATCGCCTCACTGACCCTGGCATGGGGCAGCACGCCGTCGTCGGCCAGTGCCTTGAGCGCGGCCACGGCGACGAAGTAGCGGTCGACCTCGAAGAAGGAACGCAGCGCCTCGCGTGAATCGGAACGGCCGAAGCCGTCTGTGCCGAGTACCACGTAGCGACGGTCCAGGTAGGGACGGATCTGATCGGCGAAGGTGCGGATGTAGTCGGTGGCCGCAACCGCCGGTCCCTGGCGGCCTTCCAGACAGCGCGCGACCCAGGGCTTGCGCGGTTCTTCCTCCGGATGCAGGAGATTCCAGCGCTCGCAGTCGATGCCGTCGCGCTTGAGCTCGGTGAACGACGGGCAGCTCCAGATGTCTGCGGTCACGCCCCAGTCCTCGCGCAGCAGGTCGGCGGCGGCGATCACCTCGCGGAGGATGGTGCCGGAGCCGAGCAGCTGTACCCGCGGCGCGCCTTTCTTCGCCTTGCCGCCGTCGCGGAACAGGTACATGCCCTTGCGGATGCCTTCCTCCACGCCCTCCGGCATGGCCGGGTGCGTGTAGTTCTCGTTCATCATGGTGATGTAGTAGAAGACGCTCTCGCGCTCCTTGTACATCCGCCGCAGGCCGTCCTGGATGATCACCGCCAGCTCGTAAGCGAAGGTGGGATCGTAGGAAATGCAGTTCGGAATCACCGAGGAGAGCACGTGGCTGTGACCGTCCTGGTGCTGCAGGCCCTCGCCGTTGAGCGTTGTACGGCCGGCCGTACCGCCCAGCAGGAAGCCACGGGCGCGCGAATCGGCGGCGGCCCAGGCGAGGTCGCCGACACGCTGGAAGCCGAACATGGAGTAATAGGCGTAGAAGGGGATCATCGGCACGCCGTGGTTGGCGTAGGCCGTCCCGGCGGCGATCCACGACGACATCGCACCGGCTTCGGTGATGCCTTCCTGCAGGATCTGGCCCTTCTTGTCCTCCTTGTAGAACATCAGCTGGTCGGCATCCTGCGGCGCATACAGCTGACCGACCGAGGAATAGATGCCCAGCTGGCGGAACAGGCCCTCCATGCCGAAGGTGCGCGCCTCGTCCGGCACGATGGGCACGATGTACTTGGCGATATTCTTGTCGCGCAGGAGGATGGCCAGCAGGCGCACGAATGCCATGGTGGTGGACATCTCGCGGTCCTCGCTGCCCTTGAGCAGCAGCTCGAACGCCTGCAGGTCCGGCACCTCCAGCGCCGGCGCCCGGTCCTTGCGGGCCGGCAGGTAGCCGCCCAGCGCTTCCCGGCGGGCCTTCAGATACTTGATCTCCGGGCTGTCGTCGGCCGGCCGGTAGAACGGCGCGTTGGCGATTTCCTCATCGGAGATGGGCAGCCGGAAGCGGTCGCGGAAGGCGCGCAGCGCCGACTCGCCCATCTTCTTCTGCTGGTGGGTGATGTTCTGGCCTTCGCCGGCCTCGCCCATGCCGTAGCCCTTGACGGTCTTGGCGAGGATCACGGTCGGCTGGCCGGTGTGATTCACCGCCGCATGGTATGCGGCATAGATCTTGTGCGGATCGTGGCCGCCGCGGTTGAGCCGCCAGATGTCGTCGTCCGACAGGTTGGCGACCATTTCCTTCAGCTCCGGGTATTTGCCGAAGAAATGCTCGCGGGTATACTTGCCGCCCTTGGCCTTGAAGTTCTGGTACTCGCCGTCGACCGCCTCTTCCATGCGCCGGCGCAGCAGGCCGTGGGTATCCTGCATGAGCAGCGGATCCCAGTACGAGCCCCAGATCACCTTGATGACGTTCCAGCCGGCGCCGCGGAACTCGCCTTCGAGCTCCTGGATGATCTTGCCGTTGCCCCGGACCGGCCCGTCCAGCCGCTGCAGGTTGCAGTTGATCACGAAGATCAGGTTGTCCAGCCGCTCGCGGGCGGCGAGGCCGATGGCGCCCATGGACTCCGGCTCGTCCATCTCGCCATCGCCGCAGAAGCACCAGACCTTGCGGTCGGAGGTATCGACCAGGCCGCGGTTGTGCAGATACTTCATGAAGCGGGCCTGGTAGATCGCCATGATCGGCCCCAGCCCCATGGACACCGTGGGGAACTGCCAGAAATCGGGCATCAGCCACGGGTGCGGATAGGAAGTGATTCCGCCGCGGCTGACGTCGCGGCGGAAGCCGCGCAGCTGCTCCTCGCTCAGCCGCCCTTCGAGGAAGGCACGGGCATAGATGCCGGGCGAGGAATGGCCCTGAATGTAGATCAGGTCCCCGCCATGGGATTCCGTCGGCGCGCGCCAGAAATGGTTGAAGCCGACGTCGTAGAGCGTGGCGCTGGAAGCGAAGCTGGCGATATGGCCGCCGATGCCGTCGCTTTCCTTGTTGGCGTTGACCACCATCGCCATGGCGTTCCAGCGGATCAGCGACCGGATCCGCCACTCCAGGTCATGGTCGCCCGGCGAGCGCGCCTCGAGATGCGGGGGGATCGTGTTCAGATAGGCCGTGGTGGCCTTGAAGGGGGCATCGACTCCGCGCCGACGGGCCTTGTCGATCAGGGCTTCCAGCAGAAAATGGGCGCGCTCCGGCCCTTCCGCTTCAATCAGTGCTTCCAGAGCGTCCAGCCATTCGCCGGTCTCGCGCGGATCCACGTCCTCAGGTACTGCAGCCATCTCTCACCTCTTGGGCAGGCCACGGACCCAGCGGCTGGCAAGCGAACTAAGAGTTATTGGTCGCCGTTTCTACCCGCATTTTGTGCAGGCAGCCAGACAGGCTGGGTTGTTATGCGGCACATGGTTGCCTGTTGTTTGCCGGATTCATCATAGTGCCCGCCGGGAGCGATTTCTACCGGCATCAGCCATCTGCCGCCGCTTTGGGCCGCCGGCACGGCTCAGCTCCGCGGCAGCCGTGCGGTCAGCGCCCGAAGCTCGTCCACCGCGGCCAAGGCTCGCTCCTGGTGCCAGGCCTCGATTTCCGGCTGCTCCAGCACCAGCCCTGCCTTGTGCTGCCGGGACGGCCGTACGGCCCGGAAGCGCAAGGTAAAGACCTGGGCCGGCGGCACCATGCGCACCGGGCCGAAGCGCTCGGTCGCCTGCTGGCGTATCCAGCGCAGCAGCGCCTGCTGCTGCTCCGGCGGCAGTTGCGCGGCGACCCGGGCAATGGGCACCAGCTGCGCCCCATCCCGCACAGCGAGGCTGAGCTCCGGCACCGGCCCGTCGAGGCGGGCATACAGCAGCACGGTCTCGACGGTAGCGGCGGGCGGCTGGTAGCGTAGCCACCGGTCGGCCCCGACCGGCACCAGCGGCGCATCCCACCGGCACAGCCGCAACCCCGTCGCCTTGGCCTGCCGCCAGAGCTCGGGCAGCTGGCTCCAAGCCCGCAGCCGCAGGCAAGCCACCGGCACAATGGGGCCACCGGCAAGCGGCGCAAGGAGGTTCGCCAGCCGCTGCCGCCGTACCGCCAGCGGCCGCGGACGCAGATCCTCGCCAGCCTGCTCCAGCAGGTCGCTGGCTGCGAACCGGGCCTCAGCGCCCCGGCCTGGGTGCAATAACTCCCCCTCCAGCACCGTCCCCTCCGGGAGCGCAGTTCCGGCACGGGCGACGGCCGGCGCCTGGAGAAATTCCCCTTCGTCGGACCAGAGCAGGCAGCGGTCCAGGCGCCGCATGAGCAGCACCCGCTGGCCCTGGCCGCTCGGCAGCACGCACCATTCTTCGGCCGGCGACGGCGGCCTGGCGGGATCGAGCTGGTCGCCGGGTGGGCTGAAGGCAGCGGGTGGCGGCATATCGGCAACCGCGTCAAGCAGCTGCCGGTAGCCGCTAGCGTCCCAGTCGCCCGGGTGCTCGGCAAGCGCGCGGGCCAGCAGCCAGGCCGGCCGGTCGGCGACCGCTGCCAGTGCCCGCGCGAGCACGCCCTGGCGAACCCGCCGCCGCAGCCGGCCAGCGGTCAGCCGAAGAGTGAGGCGCAGCGCTTCTACCGAGAGCTGCGGCCAGACCTCGCGAGCCCAGGCGCGGCGCGCTGCTGAATCGGCGCCGCGCAAGCCGAGCAGGCGCTGCATGTGGAGATGCAGCGGCGGACCGTCCATGGCCTCCGGCTGGCCCAGCAGCAGCGCGGCGGCATCGAGCGGATCGGCGGCTGCCGCCTCTCCCGCCGCATACAGCCATAGCGGCAGATCGCTGAGCCGCCGTGCCAGCGTGCCGATCTCAGCCGATGTCATCAGCCGCTGCGGCCGCTGCCCGTACAGCAGCCGCAGCGCCCAGGCAGCGTCGGCAGGGGAGGCCGTGCGGAAATAACGCTCCAGCGCGTAATGCTGCTGCTCCGGGTCAGCCGCCCGCTCCAGTTCTGTCCACAGCTCGGCGAAACGCTGCATGTTCAGCCGGCCGCCAGCAACTCGGCGTCGACGCCCAGCTGCTCGCGCAGATAACGCGCCAGGACGGTACCGTCGCCGTGGGTGACCAGTAC
>JAJUFY010000371.1 GCA_029263635.1 Ectothiorhodospiraceae bacterium
AGCTGCTTCCGCCCGAGCTTGCGCATCAGCGCGGCCTTGTTTTCCACCAGGATCAGCTCGCCGCGATTGATCACTCCGATCCGGTCGGCCATTTCCTCGGCCTCCTGGATGTAGTGGGTGGTGAGGATGATGGTGACGCCGCTCGCCCGCAGCCGGCGTACCAGCTCCCACATCTCGCGCCGCAGCTCGACGTCGACCCCGGCGGTGGGCTCGTCCAGGAACAGGATCTGCGGCTCGTGCGCCAGCGCCTTGGCGATCAGCACCCGGCGCGTCATGCCGCCGGAGAGAGTCATGAGCTTGCTGTCACGCTTGTCCCACAGCGAGAGATCCCGTAGCACCTGCTCGATGTAGGCCGGGTCCGGCGCCTTGCCGAACAGCCCGCGGCTGAAGCTCACGGTCGCCCGCACGGTTTCGAAGGCGTCAGTGGTCAGTTCCTGCGGCACCAAGCCGATCTTGGCGCGGGCAGCGCGGTAGTCGGCGACGATGTCGTGGCCGTCGGCCAGCACCGTGCCCTGACTGGCGTTGACGATCCCGCAGACGATGCTGATCAGGGTGGTCTTGCCGGCGCCGTTGGGGCCGAGCAGAGCGAAGATCTCGCCGCGGCGGATCTCCAGGCTGACGTTACGCAGCGCCTGGAAGCCGGAGGCGTAGATCTTGGAGACATTGTCGATGGAAATGATCGGCTGTGCCGATGCAGGCGCCGGACTTGCCGTGGTCGGGCGGCGCCGGGTCCGGCCGACCGGGCTGTGCACCGCGTTGGTCCCGTTGGTCATTGCATCGCATCCTGTTGCGGGTTGAAAAAGTGCGAGCGCCAGCCTAAAACCTCAACCAAAGTGGAGGTCAAGGGGAGGGCATCATGGGATACTCGGCCTGCCGCCCAGAGCAGCGGGAGCTGAGCGTGGGCGAAGTTGCCAGACGCAGCGGCGTCGCCGTTTCCACGCTGCATTTCTACGAGGCCAAGGGCCTCATCAAGAGCTGGCGCAATGCGGGCAACCAGCGCCGCTATTCCCGGGATGTGCTGCGCCGGGTCGCCATCATCAAGGTCGCGCAGCGCGCCGGTATTCCGCTCAAGGCCATCGGCGAGGCGCTGGCGCTGCTGCCGGACGGCCGCACGCCGACGGCCGAGGACTGGCGCCGGCTGTCGGCCAGCTGGAAGGCGGACCTGGACGACCGCATCGCCCGCCTGAGCCGGTTGCGCGACCACCTCGGCGACTGCATCGGCTGCGGCTGCCTGTCGATCGACACCTGTCCCTTGCGCAACCCGGGCGACGAGCTCGGGGAGCAGGGGCCCGGGCCACGGCTGCTCGAACCGAGCTGAAGCGGGGCCGGCCGCCATCAGGCCAGGGGGGCCGGCAGCGGCGATGCTGGCAGTAGGCAGTGTCTGCGCATCGGAACCTCCCATGATCGCGGCGGCGCATGCATCCTTTCCGGTCGGCACGCGAGCTGCCGTCAGCTGCGGTCGGTACCGATGGCCCGGCCGCCGACTGTATCATGCCTGACGTTCCTCCCGTTTCCCCGCCTGTGCGAGGTTCTGGATGCAGCAATCCATCGTCGAGCGCCTGTGGCTCCTGGCCATGCCGGCCCTGTTCGTCGTGCTCTGGAGCACGGGCTTCGTCGGCGCCAAGCTGGGGCTGCCGTACGCCGAGCCGTTCACCTTCCTTGCCGTCAGGCTGCTGATCGCCAGCGGCCTGTTGCTGCTGGTCGCCTTGCTGATGCGCGCGCCCTGGCCGCGCAGCCCGCGACTGGTGCTGCACACGGCGGTGGCCGGGCTGCTGGTGCACGCCATCTATTTGAGCGGCGTGTTCATTGCCATCGGCCAGGGGCTGTCGGCAGGGGTGACGGCCATCATCGTCGCCGTCCAGCCACTGTTGACTGCGGCACTGGCCGGGCGGCTGCTGGGCGAACGGGTCGGGCCGTGGCAGTGGCTGGGGCTGGTCCTGGGGCTGCTGGGCGTGCTGCTGGTGGTGTGGAGCAAGCTCAGCGGCGAGGGTTCGCTGGCCGGGGTGGCGGCCGCCCTGGTCGCGCTGCTGGCGATCACGGCCGGCACGCTTTATCAGAAACGTTACTGCCCGGATTCCGATATCCGCACCGCCGGGGCCATCCAGTACGGCGTTTCGGGCCTGCTGGCGCTGATCTTGGCTGCCGCCACCGAAACCATGCAGATCCACTGGACCGGCGAGTTCGTTTTCGCGCTGGTGTGGCTGATTCTGGTGCTGTCGGTGGGGGCGGTCGGCCTGCTTTTCGCCTTGATC
>JAJUFY010000201.1 GCA_029263635.1 Ectothiorhodospiraceae bacterium
AGCCGAGCTCCTGGGCCCAGTCCTTGATCGCCGCGGCGAGCGCGGCAAGATCGGGCGGCTGCGGGTGGGGCGGTTGCATGGGCGCTATTCTACGCCTTCGCACTGGCTCTTATACTGGCGGCCATGAACGAGCTCCGCAGTCTTCTTTATGCGCCGGCCGCGGCGCGGGCGATCGATGCGCGTGCCATCCGGCAGCTCGGCATTGCCGGCTCCACGCTGATGGAGCGTGCCGGCATGGCCGCGTACCGTTTTCTGCGGCGCCGCTGGCCGGCGGCGCAGCGGCTGGCCGTGCTATGCGGGGCCGGCAACAACGGCGGCGATGGCTATGTCCTGGCGCGGCTGGCGCTGGACGATGGCCTGCAGGTGACGCTGCTGCAGCTCGGCGATCACGGCCGGCTGCGGGGCGAAGCCCTGGACGCCGCCAAGGCGTATCGGCAGGCCGGCGGCACCGTCCGGCCATTCCAGGCCGGGGAGCCGCTGGATGCCGATGTGCTGGTGGACGCCATCGTCGGCACCGGCCTGGACCGGCCACTCGCCGGCAATTGGGCCGCGGCGGTCGAAGCGCTCAACGACAGCGGCCGGCCGGTGCTGGCGCTGGATACCCCGTCCGGCCTGCACGGTGGCAGCGGCGCCGTGATTGGCTGCGCCGTTGCCGCCACCGCGACGATCACGTTTATCGCCCATAAGAGCGGGCTGTTCACCGGCAGCGGTCCGGCACTGGTAGGAGAACTGGAGCTGGCCGGGCTGGGCGTACCGGAGGCTGCCTTTGAGGGCAGCGAAGCCACCGCCCGGCTGATCGACCGCCAGCGGGTGGCCGCCATGCTCCCGCGGCGGCCGCGGGATGCCCACAAGGGGCGTTACGGCCATGTGCTGGTGATCGGCGGCGATCACGGCATGGGCGGCGCGGTGCGCATGGCGGGCGAGGCGGCGGCGAGGGTCGGCGCCGGGCTGGTGACCGTCGCGACCCGGCCGGCGCATTGTGCAGGACTGCTGGCGGCACGGCCGGAACTGATGTGTCACGGCGTGGATGGCGCCGACGAGCTGCAGCCCCTGCTGGCGCGCGCCAGCGTGGTCGTGCTCGGGCCCGGGCTGGGCCGCGGCGCCTGGAGTCAGGCCTTGTTGCAGCAGGCGCTGCGCTTCGACGGCCCGCTGGTGATCGATGCCGATGGGCTCAACCTGCTGGCCGAGGCGCCGCAGCGTAGCGATCGCTGGGTGCTGACCCCGCATCCGGGCGAGGCCGGGCGACTGCTCGGCGTCGACACGCCCGCGATCCAGCAGGACCGCTACGCCGCCGCCCGCCGGCTATCGGAACGATACGGCGGCGTAGCGGTGCTGAAGGGGGCCGGGACCGTGGTGCATGCGCCCGGAGCGCTGCCGGCGGTCAATACCACCGGCAATCCCGGCATGGCATCCGGCGGCATGGGCGATGTGCTGAGCGGTGTCATCGGCGGGCTGCTGGCGCAGGGGCTGGCGGCAGCGGACGCGGCGACGATAGGCGTCTGGGTCCACGGCGCGGCAGCGGACCGTGCCGCCGCGGACGGCGAGCGCGGGCTGCTGGCGCTGGATCTGATGCGGTACCTGCGCGAGCTGGCGAATCCATGAGCGTCGAACAGCTGTTGCAGCTGCCGGACGAAACGGCCACTGCCGACTTCGGTGCCCGGCTGGCGTCGGTGCTGCCCGAGCAGGCGGTGATCTTCCTGGAAGGCGATCTGGGCGCCGGCAAGACCACGCTGGTGCGGGCGCTATTGCGGGCGCTCGGCCACCAGGGGGCGGTCCGCAGTCCTACCTACACCCTGGTCGAGCCGTACGAGATCGCCGATCGCAGCCTCTATCATCTCGACCTCTATCGCCTCGGCAGTCCCGAAGAGCTGGAGGACATCGGCATTCGCGATCTGCTCGCACAGCCCTGCGTGCTGCTGATCGAGTGGCCGGAGCGCGGGGCCGGCGTGCTGCCGGAGCCGGATCTGCGGCTGATCCTCACGGCCGCCGGCGCCGGTCGCGCGCTCACCGTGCGGGCAGCGACCCCGTTGGGCGGTAAGCTCCTGAAAGACGCTGGGGTTTTCAGCTA
Organism: Ectothiorhodospiraceae bacterium; assembly: GCA_029263635.1. Taxonomy (GTDB): domain Bacteria; phylum Pseudomonadota; class Gammaproteobacteria; order Nitrococcales; family AK92; genus JAAYIK01. The sequence goes on from JAJUFY010000201.1 coordinate 2,069, forward strand.
AGGGTATATCCCAAGATTGTCGGCTATCTACGTGCCGGTGTTGCATTTTCTTGCATTCCCCGACCGCTTGTGCGTTACTTTTCCCCAATACTAAGAACTTCGTCGGACTGTGATGCCGCGTCTGCTCTTCATCTTCTTGATGGTGCTGTCGCCGATGGCGCTCGGCAGCACTGTGTCGATCATGGGCGTGCGCACCTGGGCGGATTCTGAGCACACCCGGGTGGTGTTCGACCTGACGGGGCCTGCCGACCATAACCTGTTCACCCTGATCGAACCCCACCGGGTGGTGGTCGATCTCAAGAACGCCAGCGTGGCGCCGCAGCTGGTCAATGGTGCAGAGGTGCAGGGCCTGGTGCAGCGGATCCGCGCCGGCGTCCATGACCGCAACGACCTGCGCGTAGTGCTGGACCTTGCCGGCGAGGCGCGTGCCAAGAGCTTTATCGTCAAGCCCAGCGGTAACCACGGCTATCGCCTGGTGGTCGATTTGCAGGGCGCGGCCAGACAGGCGGCCGCGCCGGTCAAGACGCTGCCGGCGGTGCGGCGCGACCTGGTGATCGCCATCGACGCGGGCCATGGCGGTGCCGATCCGGGCGCGATCGGGCCCCGCGGCACTTACGAGAAGGACGTGGTGCTGGGGGTCGCCAAGAAACTCGCGCAGCTGATCGAAAAAGAGCCCGGCATGCGGCCGCTCATGATCCGCGACAGGGATGTCTATATCCCGCTGCGCAACCGCAAGGAGAAGGCCCGTCAGCACAAGGCGGACATGTTCATTTCGCTGCATGCCGACGCCGTTGCCCGTGGCGGCGCCCAGGGCGCGTCGGTGTACACGCTGTCGGAGCGGGGCGCTTCGACCGAGTCGGCGCGACTGCTGGCCGAACGGGAGAACTCTGCCGACCTGGTCGGCGGCGTATCGCTGAACGACAAGGATGATCTGGTCGCCTCGGTGCTGCTCGATCTGTCGCGGGCGGCGACGGTGGAATCGAGCCTGCAGCTCGCCGATGCTATCCTCCGCCGGCTTGGCGGCGTCGGCAAGCTGCACAAGCCCCGGGTCGAACAGGCCGGCTTCGTGGTGCTGAAGTCGCTGGATGTCCCCTCGGTGCTGGTGGAGCTGGCCTTCATCTCCAACCCGACCGAAGAGCGGCGGCTGCAGAACGACGCCCACCAGTGGCGGCTGGCGCGAGCCATCCTTGCCGGGGTGCGCGACTATCGCGACCAGTACCTGCCGCAGCCGCGCTATGCGGTGGGCGGCGGGCGCGAGTACACAGTCAAGCCCGGTGACACCCTGGTCGGCATCGCCAGGCGCTACGAAGTCAGCCTCGATTCGCTGCGGAACGCCAACGGCCTGAATAGCGACCTGCTGCCGGTCGGCCGCACGCTGCTCATCCCGTAGCGGTGCGTCTGCCGACGCCTGGAGCCGCGTGCCCGGCTGCTGCATAATGGCGGGTTCATTTCAGCGCCCACCGCCGCTTGCCCATGACCAGCCGCCGCATCCAGCAGCTTCCTTCCCAGCTCATCGACCAGATCGCCGCCGGCGAGGTCGTCGAGCGGCCGGCATCCGTGCTCAAGGAATTGCTGGAGAACAGCCTGGATGCCGAGGCGCGCCGGATCGAGGTGGATGTCGAAGCCGGCGGCAAGCGGCTGATCCGGGTGCGGGACGATGGCATCGGCATCGAGCCGGACGACCTGCCGCTGGCGCTGGCGCGGCACGCCACCAGCAAGATCCGCGAATTTTGCGACCTCGAGCACGTCCAGAGCCTGGGCTTCCGCGGCGAGGCGCTGCCCAGCATTGCCTCCATTTCCCGGCTGCGGATTACCAGTCGCCGCCGGGGCGCCGACAGCGGCTGGGCCATCGGCGTCGAGGGCGGGGCCGTGGTGGAGCCGCTGCAACCCGCCGCCCATCCCGAAGGGACCACCATCGAGGTGCGCGATCTGTTCTACAACACGCCGGCGCGGCGCAAGTTCCTGCGTGCCGATGGCACCGAGCTGCAGCATGTGAAGGGCCTGCTGCGGCGGCTGGCGCTGAGCCGCTTCGACGTCGGCTTTACCTTGCGCCACCAGGGCAAGCCGCTGTTCCAGCTGCCGCCGGCGCCGGCCCAGGCGGCGCGCGAGGCACGGCTGGCGACCCTGCTGGGTAACGCCTTCGTCGAGCATGCAATCCACCTCGAGGCGGACGGGGTGGGGCTGGGCCTGTCCGGCTGGCTGGTGCTGCCGGCGCATGCGCGTACCCAGGCGGATCTGCAGCACCTGTACATCAACGGCCGCATGGTGCGCGACAAGGCAGTGAGCCACGCCATCCGCCGCGCCTATGGCGACACGCTGTTCAAGGACCGGCATCCGGCCTATGTGCTGTATCTCGAGGTCGATCCGGCGCAAGTCGACGTCAATGTCCATCCGACCAAGCATGAAGTGCGCTTCCGTGACGGGCGGCTGATCTACGATTTCGTCTACCGGCGGCTGCAGGATGCGCTCGCCCAGGTACGGGCGGCCGCCGCAGCGCCGCTGCCGGCGGCCGCACCGGAGGCGGTGGAGGAGCGCGCGGCCTGGCCGGCGCCGCCGCGCTTTCAGCCGGGCCTGGCCCTGCCGGTGCAGGAAGCGCGCGCGCTGTATGCGGCACCCGAGCCGCTGGCTGC
>JAJUFY010000467.1 GCA_029263635.1 Ectothiorhodospiraceae bacterium
GATAGCCGCCGCCGACTCCACGGCGGCGCCGCTGACGGCCTTTTCCAGCGCTGCCGCCTCCTGCTGGGCGACGGCCAGCGCCTGCCGGGTGAAATCGGGGTCGAAATCCGCGAACTCGGCGCGGCGCTGCTGCAGGGCGCGGATCATGGCCTCGATGCCGCCGGCCTCGCGGACCGTGGCCTGCAGGGCGGCGTTCTGCTCCTCCCAGCGCTGCCGCAGCTGCTGATGCTGCTCGTCGAGCTCGGCGCGTCGCCGGCTGTGGGCCTCGATCTGATCCTGAATCGCGCGCAGCCGCTCGCGGTAGTGCTGGTCGGCCTCGTTGAACAACACCGGGATCTGTCCGCGCAATTCGGCCCGCTCGCGCGCCTTCTCCAGCACCTCTTCCACCACCTGCAGGCTGCGCTCGAAGACCCGCACGCCGCGCGTCTCGGCCTGCAGTTTCTGGTAGGTACGGCCCCACTTCTCCAGGAACGCGATCCGGTCTGTGATGCCCTCGCCGCGCACGCTGTCGATCAGCACGTCCTTGAAATCGTTGTTGGAGATATGGCCGAGGTTGATCAGGCTGCGAAACACCAGATAGAAGCGCCGGTAGTGCTCGGTATTGCGCACCGGGACCAGCCCCAGGTTGGGCAGGCCGCCGCTGGCGGTGCCGAGCAGCACCTGCCGGTACTCCTCGGGCTTCACCACCCGGAACTCGCGGTCCGACAGCAGCCGCTTGATCGCCTCCGGCTCGCGGATGGCGTTGTCGTCATCGAAGTAGTCCTCGGTCCGGTAATCGCCGTCGTAGACCCAGCGCTCGTACTTATGCTCGTGCAGCGGCCCCAGCCCCCGGATCACGGTGGTCTTGAGGCCCTGCGGGGTCTCGCAGACGAAGATCACAAAGGACTTGGCCGACGCGAAATAGAACGCCCGCGACTTGTCGTTCGGCTCCGAGAACTGCCATTCGCGCTCGGTAGCGCCGTAGAGGAACTGCAGGGTGGCGATCAGGCTGGTCTTGCCGAGGTTGTTGCGGCCGACCAGATGCCCGGAGCGGGACAGGTCCAGATCGGCGTAGTCGTAGTTGCCGCTGTTGATCAGCACCAGGCGTTTGGGTCCGATACTCATGCTTCTTCTTCCTCCGCGGCCGCATCGGCTGCCGCCGCCGCGGCCCGGCACTGCTCGAGGAAACGGTAGGCCGGCGGCAGGAAGCGGAAGCCCTCCTCGCCCAGCTTCTCGGCGAAGCCGAAGTTGGCCAGATGCCCGACCACCGCCCACAGCCCGTCCGGCGTGGCCGGCACGTCCAGATCCTCCAGCAGCTCCACGTAACGGTCCTTCTTGGCGTGCGGCAGGCCATCGAGCGTGAACTCGGTGTCGAAGAATTCGGCCTCCAGGTCCCGCGCCTGCTCGCCGAGGTGCTCGATCAGGATGTAGACGAACAGCGCCATCTGCCGCACCGATTTCGGCAATTCGCCCTTCAGTTCTCCCTGGAAATAAAAGAACCCGCGCGGGTGGTGCTCGAGCCGAAAGCCGAGCGCCGCAAACAGGGTGGTGAAATCCTCCTGGTGCCGGCTCAGGGCGTCGTACAGCGTCGGCTGCAC
>JAJUFY010000305.1 GCA_029263635.1 Ectothiorhodospiraceae bacterium
GATGTCGGACCTGCGCGAATCGGGCGCCATCGAGCAGGATGCCGATATCATCGTCTTCATCTACCGCGACGAGGTCTACCACGACGACTCGCCCGAGAAGGGCATCGCGGAAATCATCATCGGCAAGCAGCGTAACGGCCCGATCGGCACCGTGAAGCTGACCTTTCTCGGCAAGTACACCCGCTTCGAGAATTACATCACCGACGTCTACCAGGACGAGGCCTACCAATGAGCCGCGGAGTCCGAGCGGTAGTCGACCTGACGGCGCTGCGCCACAACCTGGGCGTTGCCCGGGCGGCAGCGCCGGCTTCGCGGCTGATGGCCGTGGTCAAGGCGGACGGCTACGGCCACGGCCTGCGGCAGGTCGCCTCGGCGCTGCTGAGCGCCGATGCCTTTGCCGTGTCCTGCCTGGAAGAGGCGCTGGCGCTGCGGGAGGCGGGGCTGCTGCATCCCATCGTGCTGCTGGAGGGATTCTTCGACGGCGCCGAGCTGCGCGCGATCGCCTCTCACCGGCTGGACATCGTGCTGCATGCCGATTGGCAGCTGCAGATCTTCGAGCGCGCCAGGCTGCCGCGGCCGCTGCGGGTGTGGCTGAAGGTCGATACCGGCATGCACCGCCTGGGCTTTGCGCCGGGACGGGTGCAGACCCTGTTCGAGCGCCTGCGCGCCAACCGGGCGGTCAGCGAGATCCGGCTGATGACCCATCTCGCCTGTGCCGACGACCGCGACAGCACCTATACCGAACGGCAGCTGGCGACCTTCCAGGCCGCCTGCGAGGGGCTGCCGGCCGAGCGCTCCATCGCCAACTCGGCGGGGCTGCTGGCCTGGCCGGCGGTGCATGCGGATTGGGTGCGGCCCGGCATCATGCTCTACGGAGTCTCGCCATTCACCGATGGCTGGTCGGAACGGCCGCCGCTGCGGCCGGTGATGACCCTGACCAGCCGGCTGATCGCCATCCAGCACTACCGGCGGGGCGATCCGGTCGGCTATGCCGGCGGCTTCGTCTGCCCGGAGGACATGCCGGTCGGCGTGGTGGCGATAGGCTACGGCGACGGCTATCCGCGCCATGCTCCCAACGGCACGCCGGTGCTGGTGGCCGGGCAGCGAACTTCCATCGTCGGCCGGGTGTCCATGGACATGCTGTGCGTCGATCTGCGCGGCCTGGACCAGGTCCGGGTGCATGATCCCGTCACCCTCTGGGGCGAGGGGCTGCCGGTCGAAGAGGTGGCCTCGGCGTGCGGCACCATCCCTTACGAGCTGCTCTGCAAGCTCACCCGCCGGGTTCCTTTCGACTACCGCGATGGCGAAGCCTAAGACCGTCTATGCCTGCGCCGACTGCGGCGCGATCAGCCCCAAGTGGGCCGGCCAGTGCCCCGACTGCGGTGCCTGGAACACCATGCAGGAGACCGTGCAGGCCCCGGCTGCGCGCGGGCCGGCACTGACGCGCGGCCAGTACGCCGGCGACCGCGGCGTGCAGAGCCTGAACGAAGTGCCCACCGCCGCCGAGCTGCGCTTCTCCACCGGGCTGCGCGAGCTGGACCGGGTGCTCGGCGGCGGCCTGGTCGAAGGCGGGGTGATCCTGCTCGGCGGCGATCCCGGCATCGGCAAGTCGACCCTGCTGCTGCAGGCGCTGGCGCTGCTGCCCGAAGCCTTGCCGGCGCTGTACGTCACCGGCGAGGAATCGCTGCGGCAGGTGGCGTTGCGGGCCGGCCGGCTGGGCGTGCAGAGCGACCGGCTCAAGGTGCTGGCCGAGACCTCGGTGGAAACCATCATCGAGGTAGCGCGCAGCGAGTCGCCGCGGGTGATGGTGATCGACTCGGTGCAGACCATGTATACCGAGCACCTGCAGTCGGCACCCGGCTCGGTGGCCCAGGTGCGCGAGAGCGCCGCCCATCTGGTGCGCTACGCCAAGCAGACCGGTACGGTGCTGTTTTTGGTCGGTCATGTGACCAAGGAGGGCACGCTGGCTGGCCCGCGCGTGCTCGAGCACATGGTCGACACCGTGCTCTATTTCGAGAGCGAGAGCGGCAGCCGCTACCGCCTGCTGCGGGCGGTCAAGAACCGCTTCGGCGCGGTGAACGAGCTCGGCGTGTTCGCCATGGACGACAGCGGCCTCAAGGAAGTCGCCAACCCGTCGGCCATCTTTCTCTCCCGCCACGAAGGCGAGGTGCCCGGCAGCGTGGTGATGGTTACCCGCGAGGGCAGCCGGCCGCTGCTGATCGAGGTCCAGGCGCTGGTCGCCGACAGCTCGCTGAGCAATCCGCGCCGGGTGGCACTGGGGCTGGACAACAGCCGGCTGGCGATGCTGCTGGCGGTGCTGCAGCGTCACGGCGGTGTGTCGACTTTCGGCCAGGACGTGTTCCTGAACGTGGTGGGCGGTGTCCGCCTCAGCGAGACGGCCAGCGACCTGCCCGCCCTGATGGCGGTGCTGTCCAGCCTGCGCGATCGGGCCATCGCCCACGATTGGGTGATGTTCGGCGAGATCGGCCTGGCCGGCGAGGTGCGGCCGGTGCCGAACGGCGAGGAGCGCCTGCGCGAGGCCGCCAAGCACGGCTTCAAGCGAGCCGTGGTGCCGCGCAAGAACGCGCCGCGCCGCGGCGCGATCAAGGGGCTGGAAGTGGTGCCGGTGCAGCGGCTCAGCGACGCGATCGAAGCGTTGTTCTGACGCCGCTGACCAAGGTGCCTGTAGGAGCGGCGTCCTCGCCGCGATTCTTCCAGCACTCTCACCCCGGCCCTCTCCCGCAAGTGGGAGAGAGGAGCAAGGGTATCGCGGCGGGGGAAGCCCGCCCCTCGGCAGGCCCCGGCCTTAGCCGGCGTCGCGCATCTCGGCGGCGGCCAGGGTGTTCTGGATCAGGGTCGCGATGGTCATCGGGCCCACACCACCCGGCACCGGCGTGATCCAGGCGGCGTGCTCGGCGGCCGTGGCGAACTCGACGTCGCCGACCAGCCGGCCGTCGGGGAGGCGGTTGATGCCGACGTCGATCAC
>JAJUFY010000044.1 GCA_029263635.1 Ectothiorhodospiraceae bacterium
CTCGCCGCTCGCGCTGCGACGGATGCCGCCGGGCGAGCGGCCGCGCAGCAGGGCGTCGACGGCCGCCGCGGCGTCCGGATGCACCACCAGCAGGTCGCGGTCGATGATCTCCACCACCGTGTCGAAGGTGGGCGGCGCCTTGCGTTCACTCACCGTCTTCTGGGTACCGCGCAGCCGGGCTTCCTCGTCGGTCAGCGTCACCGTCTGCACGCCGCCGACCAGATCCGACAGGGTCGGATTCTGTACCAGGTTCTCCAGGGTGGTGCCGTGCGCGGTGGCGATCAGCTGCACGCCCCGCTCGGCGATGGTGCGCGCCGCCAGCGCTTCCTGCGCGGTGCCGATCTCGTCGACCACGATCACCTCGGGCATGTGGTTCTCCACCGCCTCGATCATCACCGCGTGCTGCTGGCTCGGATGCGCGACCTGCATGCGGCGGGCACCGCCGATGGCCGGATGCGGTACATCGCCGTCGCCGCCGATCTCGTTGGAGGTATCGATGACCACCACCCGCTTGCCGAACTCGTCCGCCAGCACCCGGGCGATCTCCCGCAGGCGGGTCGTCTTGCCGACCCCGGGCGGGCCGAGCAGCAGCAGGCTCTTGCCGCCTTCGATCTGGTCGCGGATCTGGTCGATGGTGCCGAACACCGCCCGGCCGACGCGCAGCGTCAGCCCGACGATCTGGCCCTTGCGGTTGCGGATCGCCGAGATGCGGTGCAGGGTGCCCTCGATGCCCGCCCGGTTGTCGGCGCCGAACTCGCCGACCGCCTCCGACACCGCCTGCAGATCGTCGGCCGACACCGGCTCCTCGGCCAGCGTCACCACCCGGCTGGCATAGCGCGCCTGCGGCAACCGGCCGAGGTCCATCACGATCTCCAGCAGCCCTTCGTGCTCCAGCGCCGCAGCCGCCTGCTGCAGCGGGCGCGGCAGCGCCGCCAGCAGCAGATGCAGATCGTCCGTATGCACCTTCATTCACCGCCTCCAAGCGGCATTGCTATTCTTGCGCCATCGCCGGCTCCACGCTGCGCTGCTCCCGCAGCGCCGTCGCCGACATCAGCGCCAGCCCGGCGGCGATGACGACCATGCCCACCGCCTCGCCGACATCCGGCCGCTCGCCGAACTGCAGCCAGGCGCCGAGCACCGCAATCACCGGAATCGCCAGTGAATTGAGGCTGGCGGTGCCGGCCGGCAAGCGGTTCAGCACGTACAGCCACATCATCCAGCCCAGCGCGGTACCGGGCACGGCAGCGAACAGCAGCGCGCCCAGGAAACCCGGGCTCCAGTCGATCGGTTGCTCCGGCACCAGCCAGGCGATGATCACCAGCGGGATGATGCCGAGGGCGAGCTGCCAGGTGGTGAGCGACAGCAGGTCAACCTGATGGCGGGCACGCAGCCGCTTGGCGACGATAACGCTGGCGGCCCAGCTCAGCCCTGCCCCTACCGCCAGCAGTTTGCTCAAGGCATTGGTCGCCATGCTCCAGGGCTGCAGGATCAGCAGCAGCCCGCAACCTGCCAGCGCCACCGCCAGCCACTGCAGCGGCCGCAACCGCTCGCCCAGCCACAGCCAGGCCAGCAGCACGGTCCAGAACGGCATGGTATAGGCCAGCACCGCGACCTTCCCTGCCCCGCCCTGTACCAGCGCGAACTGCACCAGCCCCAGGAAGCCGGCGGTCTGCAGCAGGCCGAGCAACAGGGTTTCCCAGAACGCCACCGGCCGCAGCGGCCTGCCGGTGGCGAGCAGGGCCGCGAACAGCACCACCGCGGCAACCACGCCGCGCAGCGCAGAGAAGGTAAACGGGCCGGCGTACTGCAGCCCGATCTTCATGACGATCCAGTTATATCCCCAGATCAGCGACAGCACGGCAAAAACGGCCAGCGCCGTCTGACGCTCGGATCTTGCGGACGACATGCGGGCGACCTCCGGGAGGTAGGGGGAAAGGCGCCGATTGTAGCGGAACGGCGCCTCGGCGGGTGTCGACCGCTCAGGCGCGCAGGCACTCCTCCTCGCCGCGGGCATCGACCGTGTAGAGGATCACAGGCCGGCGCCAGACACGGTGGATGTATTCCAGCACCCGCTGCGCCCGTTGCGCCTCCAGCCCGCGGCCGTCGTTGACGTGGTCGTGCCTGAGTACCAGGGTGCCGTCGGCACGGAGGTCGTCCACCAGCACCCGCGGCGCGCCGAAGTTGTACTTCTGGCTCAGGAGCGCCTCGTGCAGCTCGTGCAGATTGGACTCGGTGACCCGCACCTCGCCGTCGCGCTTGGCTTCGTACACGAACAGGTCCAGCTCCTGGGCGAGCTCCGCGGTCAGATAGTTGCGGATGAAGCCGAAGTCGTCTTCCTCGGTCATGGCCCGGCGGGCGGCTTCCGGACCATGATCGCGCACGATCCGCTCCCACATGTTGAAGCCGAGATGGTAGGGATTGATGGACAGCGCCACCTGCTTGTCGCCGGCGTACGGCCGCACCACGTCCGAGTGGGTCTTCATGGCGTTGAGGTAGAGCTCGCTCGGCAGGAAGTCGGCCTCGCGCAGCAGCCGCGCATGCCAGTACGAGGCCCAGCCCTCGTTCATGATCTGGCAGTTGAAGACCGGCTGGAAGTAGAACGACTCCTCGCGGACGGCCAGGAAGATATCGCGCTCCCAGTCTTCCAGCGCTGGCCCGTAGCGGGCGATGAACCACAGCAGGTCGGCTTCCGGGTGCGGCGGCGTCCGCACCTCCACCGGCTCGGCCGGCGGCGGCGGCGGCAGCTCCTGTCCCGGCAGGCCCTGAAAACGCTCGTGGAACGGGTCCGACTGCGCCGGCTGTCCACCCTTCTTCTCCGGCGGCGGGTAGTCGGGCCGGTTGATGGGGTACTGGGTGTCGATGTGCTGCTCCAGCGCGAGCGCCGCATCCAGCACCGCCTCCACCCGCCGCTGGCCGGCGATCTCGACGGCCGCGTCGATACGCTGCGCATGCGCCGCCGCCTGCTCGACGATGTGGTAGCCGGCTTCCCGCTGGCTGCGCACGAACAGCTCGTTGTTGTGGGAGAAATCGGCATGGCCCAGCACGTGGGCGGTCACCAGGCAGTTCTCCTCCAGGCTGTTGCTGTTGACCAGGTAGGCACGGTTGGGATTGCCCGGGAACACCACCTCGAAGATCTTCGAGTGGCCCATCTTGTGCTGGACCATCTGGTAGATCCAGCGCACGCCGAACGACCAGTGCGGCATGCGCACCGGCAGCCCGTACACGGCCACCTCCATCATGAAGCTCGGCGGTACCAGCTCGAAGTCGATCGGATAGTACTTAAGCCCCAGCTGGCGGCCGAGGTCCTCGATGCGCGCCACATAGTCCTGCAGACGTTCTGCCATCAGCCCGTCGCCTCCGCTGCCTGTTCCGTGAAGAACGCCTTGATTGCCGGCCAGATGTCGTTCTCCGAGGAGATGGCGTAGCTGCCGGCCGGTGCGCCCTGCTCGGCCAGCCGCCGGAACAGCACGCCGACCTCGGTATTGAGCCGCTGGTGATGGCGGCCCGAGACCTCCGCGTAGCCGAGGAAGCTCATCTGCCCGGCCAGGCTCTCCAGCAGCACCCGGGCCCGATGACGATCCTCCATGAAGTTGTCGCCGTCCGAGGCATAGAACAGATAGCTGTTGTAGCGGGCCGGGTCGTAACGCTCGTTCATCACCTCGACCGCCTTCTGGAAGGCGGTCGACGACTGCGTGCCGCCCTCGCCGCGCACCTGGAAGAACTGCTCTTCCTCGAATTCCCAGGCTTCGATGGTATGGGCGATGAACACCGTCTCGACCTTGACGAACTGCCGGCGTATCCCCTGCAGCGCCCAGAAGAAGAAGGTCTTCGCCAGCCGCCGGCACTGATCGTCCATCGATGAGGAAACATCGAGCAGGAAGTACACCACGGCGTTGGTGGACGGCTGCTGACGCTTGACCAGCTGGCGGAAGCGCAGATCGTCGTTGACGATGGGCACGGCCCGGCCGCCCTGCACGGCCCGCCGCTTCACCGCTTCCTTGATGGTGCGCCGCCGGTCGAGCCGGGAGCGGGCGCCCTTCCTGTCCCAGCCTTCGCGGACGTAATCCTCGTCTTCCAGGGAAGCGGTGTCGCGCGGCTTGAGGTTGGGCAGCTGCAGCTCTTCCCACAGCCAGTCGAGGATGTCGTCGACCTTGAGCTCCATGACGAAGCTCATGCCGCCTTCCTCGTTGCCGCCGGAGCCGGTACCGGCCTCGCCGCGGCCCTGGCCGGGCCGCAGCAGGTCGCCGGGCCCCACCTTGCCTTGGCCGGCGCCTTTCTGCTGCTGCGGATTGAGCAGCCGGAAGCGGTAGTGCTCCATGAAGCGCACCGGCACCTGCACCGTGCGGTTGTCCGGCCGGGACAGTACGTCGGAATGGGCGATCAGATCCGGCAGCGCCTTGTGCACGGCCTCGCGGATCTTCTCGTTGTGTCGCAGCCAGTCACGGGTGCCGCGCGAGAACAGATCGTACCAGCGGTTGCCATGTTCGCCGGCGAGGGTATCGGACAGGCTCATGAAACATCCTTCCTCCCAGGCTTACTCCTGGGACAGCAGCGTGGTCACGTAGTTGAGTGCCTCGCGGGCGCTGTGGGCGTCGTAGCCGTATTCCTCGATCAGGCGCTGCTCGACGGCGGCGATCTTCTCGCGCGCCTCCTCGTCGGGCCGCGCCACCGAGGTCACCAGTCGCAGCACGTCGCGGCGCTCCTCGAACAGGTATTTCTCGACGGCCTCCTTGAGCCGGCTGTGGCTGTCCAGGGTGAAGCTCTCGCCGCGCTTGAACGCCACCATCGCCTTGCGCACCACTTCCTGGCGGAACGACATCTTGCCGGCATCGGATACCCCGATCTTCTCCTCCACCGAGCGCAGGAACCGGGCATCCGGCTCCCGGCTCTCGCCGGTGATGGGGTCGGTCACTTCGCGCTTGTCGAGCGAGGCCTCCACCTCGTCGAGATACTTGTCGAGCAGCGCCTGCGCTTCCTCCTCGAAGGAAGCGAACAGCGCCTTGTGCACGTCCTCCTTGACCCAGTGGTTGTAGAAGTCCTTGCGTACCATCACCAGGAAATCGACCCAGGACCGCTTCTGCTTCGGCTCGATGCGGGCATCGGCCTCGATGGCGTCCTTCAGGGTCAGCAGCACCTGCATGCTGGTGAGGCTCTTGGCCTCGCTGGCGGAAATGGCGTTGGAGAGCGCATTCACCACGAACCGCGGCGAGATGCCGGACAGCCCCTCTTCCGGGGCCTCGGCGCGGATCCGCTCGACGTCAGCGCTGGTGAAGCCTTCGACGTCCTGGCTGGCGTACAGCTTGGCCTTCTTGGCCAGGTCCAGGTCCTCGCGCTCGGACGGCTTCAGCCGCGACAGCACCGCGAACACCGCCGCCACCTCCAGCGCGTGCGGATCCAGGTGCACCTCGCGGAAGGTCGGCGCCGCGGCGATCAGCTTGCGGTAGATCTTGGCCTCGTCGCGGTAGTTCAGGGTGTACGGGACCTGCACGATCACCATGCGGTCGAGCAGCGCCTCGTTCTCGCTCTCCTGCAGGAACTTGCGGAACTCGGCGAGGTTGGTGTGCGCCAGGATGGTCTCGTCGAGATAGATGAGCGGGAAGCGCGAGACCTTGACGTTCTTCTCCTGCGTCAGGGTCAGCAGCAGATACAGGAACTCGCGCTTGACCTTGAGGATCTCGATCATCTCCAGCAGCCCGCGCGAGGCGGCGTACACGGCGCCGGACCAGCTCCAGGCGCGCGGATCGCCCTCGTCGCCGTACTGCGAGACCTTGGACAGATCCACAGAGCCGATCAGGTCGGCCAGGTCCGCGGTGGTCGGATCGTGCGGCGCATAAGTGCCCACGCCAACCCGGTCGGCCTCGGAGATGAAGATCCGCTCCACCGGCATCTGCATGAAGTCCCGGTCGTACTCATGCTCCAGCCGCGAGCGGCAATACGGGCAGAGCTCGCCCACCACCTCCACGCCATAGGTGTCGCGGAACTCGGCCCGCAGGGTATGGGGGATGAGGTGCAGAGGCGACTCGTGCAGCGGGCAGTCCTTGATGCCGTACAGCGCGCCCTCCTCGGTGTGGCTGTACTCCTCCAGCCCGCGCTTGAGCAGGATCACCAGGCTGGACTTGCCGCCGGACGGAGGACCGAGCAGCAGCAGCAGTCGGCGGCCGACTTCGGAACCGGCGCTGGCGGCCTTGAAGTACTCCATCACCCGCCGCAGCGGTTCTTCCATGCCGAACAGCTCATGCGAGAACAGCCGGAACTCGCCGTCTTCGCCCTCCTGGGCTTCCCACTGGCGGCGCCAGCGCAGCATGTCCCACAGGTATTGATGGCTGGTCCGGCTCACCTCGCCGGGCCGCTTGGCGACCACCTCTTCCAGGAAGGCGCTGAAGGTCCCCTCCCAATGCCGCGCCTGATGCTCCTTGGTGAAAGTCGTCAACGACTCAAGGAACTTTCGGTGTGCGCTTCCGCTATTACCTTGGAGACTCATAAGACACCCCTCGTGCGTCCGGCCGCCTCCCCGGGCGGCGCCTCGAACGGAAAGAATCGGTCGCTCTCGGGTTGACGAACATCCGGCGAAGTCGTTCTGGAGCGTGCGCTCAACCCGCCTTTCCCGAAGATGGGGACAGCCGGGCACGGAAATAACGGGCCGCCGCATGTCGCTCTCTACAGATGGGACAGCTGCCCAGTGGCCGCCGTTCCGCGGAAAGGGCGCACTGACACGTCTGAGGTCGCTCGCGCAGAGTTCAAGTGCCGGCCGGCGCGGCACCCCCTAGGCTGCTCCAGGAAGGAGGCGGGCAAGAATCATCCTGAAAGGACCGGAAACCGGTCCTGCTAGTCCGCCGCGGCGGACCGCTCGGCTTGCGGCAGCGTGAAGAAGAACGTCGCGCCCTCGCCGGGCGTCGACTCGACCCAGAGCCGGCCGCCATGGCTCTCGACGATCTTCTTGCAGATCGCCAGCCCCATGCCGATGCCGGGATACTCCTCGCGGCTGTGCAGGCGCTGGAACACCTCGAAGATCCGCTCCTGGTGCCTGGGGTCGATGCCGATACCGTTGTCGGCCACCGCGATCCGCCAATGGTCGCCGGCCTCCTCGGCGCGGATGCGGATCTGCGGCAGGGCGCCTTCGGCGCGGTAGGTCAGGGCGTTGGCGAGCAACTGCCGGAACAGCTGGGCCAGCCGGACCGGATCGCCCTGCACCTCCGGCAGCGCGGCGCTGTCGACATCGGCCCCGGCTGCGGTAATGGCCGGCGCCAGCTGGGTCAGGGCCACCTGCAGCGGCCGCTCCAGCGCCACCGGCTGCATCGCCTGCTGCGGCCGGCCGGCACGGCTGTAGTCGAGCAGCGCGTCGAGCAGCACCTGCATCCGCTGCACACCGTCGTCGATGAAGGCCAGGTACTGCCGCGCATCGCCTTCCAGGGTCTCGCCCAGCCTGCGCTGCAGCAGGGTGGAGAAGCCGGATACGGTGCGCAGCGGCTCCTTCAGGTCATGGGAAACGATGTAGACGTACCGCTCGAGTTCCGACTCGGCCCTGGCCAGGGCCTCGGAGAGCATCCGCACCTCGCGCTCCTGCTCGGCAAGCCGCTGCTCCTGGTCGCGGCAGATGCGCCGCAGTTCGTCGATGCTGGGTTCGCTTCGCATAGGCATCCCTTTCACGCTCGCGACTACCGCGACGGTATCACAGCCCGGACAGGGCCGGGCAGGATCCGGAACCGGGTGCTGCCGTGCCGGTGCACCCCAGACGCGACCGGCAGCAGCCCGACACCCGGATTTAGGCGCTATGCTCTTGCTCCGATCAATAACCTGCCGGAGCGACGCGGCTCCGGCAGCTGCCCACGTCTGATCAGGAGTGAAGGCAATGGACAAGCGCACCGAAATCGAAGCCGCGGTGTTCCGGCGGCTGCTGGCCCACCTGGACGAGCGCAAGGACGTTCAGAATATCGACCTGATGAACCTGGCCGGCTTCTGCCGGAACTGCCTGGCCAAGTGGTATGTCGCCGCTGCGGAAGAGCGCGGCGAGAGCATCGATTACGACCAGGCCCGCACCTTGGTCTACGGCATGCCCTATGACGAGTGGAAGGCCAAGTACCAGACCGAGGCGTCGCCCGAGGCCCTGAAGAAATTCCAGGCGCAGCACGGCTCGAACTGACCGCCGGGCCTCCCGGCTCTTCCCCACCATCCGGTAGCCGTGCCCGCGCTCGCGACGGCGCGGGCACCGCTCTTTCGTCAAGTCGGCTGCCGGGCTTTCAACCGCCGCTCATACCAGCGTCATCTGGCCTGAGACCAGATTCCGCAGCCGCTCCCGCAACGGGCTGCGGCGAGGGAAGTGCGCGCGCAGGAATTCCATCTGGTCGGCAAGGATGCGGCGGCCCTGCAGGTAGACGTACTCGGCATGGGTCGGCACGAAGGGCACCGCCAGCAGCTGCATGCCGCATTCCTCCGGCAGCCGGGCGCCCTTGAAATTGTTGCAGGGCTTGCAGGCGGCCACCACGTTGCTCCAGGCGTCCTGGCCGCCACGGCTGATCGGGGTGACGTGATCGCGCGAGAGCATGCTGTCGGGGAAGCGGCGGCCGCAGTAGAGGCAGAGGTTGTCGTCGCGCCGGAACAGCGCCTTGTTGTTGAGCGGCGGCACATAGGCGGGATTGCCTTTGATCGTCGCCTGCAGCGAGCCCATGGTGGCGACGATGGAGTTGAGCTCGATCACGCTGCGCCGGCCGGTGCGGGCATTGACGCCGCCGCGGATGCGATAGAGCAGGCGGCCGCAGGCATAGGCGATCTCGCCCAGGTAGTACAGGCGCACTGCGTCCTGATAGGTCAGCCACTCCAGCGGCATTCCCGAGACGTCCGTGCGCAAGATCTGTTGCTCCAGATTCAGCACGGTGACTCCCTGCCCGGGTCCTAAGGCCGGCGGCACTGCCGACCGCGGGCGTACGACACTGTATGCGCATTTGCCAATGCGGCGCAATCACGAACGATGCGACCGCCGCGCCGGGGCGAAGTCGCCTTGACCGGAAAAAAAGCACATACTCATTGATGAAAATCGCTTTCGTGAGGAATAAAAGTTCCGGTAGTATCCCACGCCTACGGCGGCAACGGCTCGCCTAACGGAAGCCAGTTCCGCCTAGCGGACCTCCCTGGAGGGGCCTACGCAAGCCCGCCAGGCGCGGGGACAACAACAACTATGGCGCTACACGCGCCTGCCAGGGGAGAAGACCGATGGCTCTGACTATAGGAATACCGAAAGAGGTGTTTCCGGGTGAGAAGCGCGTCGCCTCTGTTCCGGACGTCGTTACGAAACTGATCAAGCTCGGCTTCAAGGTCATCGTCGAATCCGACGCCGGTGCCGCCGCCAACTTCAGCGACGATGCCTACCGCGCCGCGGGAGCCGAGATCATGACTGACGCTGCCAGCCTCTGGGCGGCGGCGGACATCATCTTCAAGGTACGTGCTCCCACCACCGAGGAAGTGGGGCTGATGCGCGAGGGCACGACCCTGGTCAGCTTCATCTGGCCGGCCCAGAACCCCGAGCTGATGCAGCAGCTGGCGGCCCGGAAGGTGACGGTGCTGGCCATGGACAGCGTGCCGCGCATGTCGCGCGCGCAGAAGATGGACGCCCTTTCCTCGATGGCCAACATCGCCGGCTACCGCGCCGTCATCGAGGCCGCCCAGCACTTCGGCCGCTTCTTCACCGGCCAGATTACCGCTGCCGGCAAGGTGCCGCCGGCCAAGGTGTTCGTCATCGGCGCCGGCGTCGCCGGCCTGGCCGCCATCGGCACCGCCTCCGGCCTGGGCGCCATCGTGCGCGCCAACGACACCCGCCCGGAAGTGGCCGACCAGGTCAAGTCCATGGGCGCCGAGTTCGTGCCGGTGGACTACGAGGAAGAGGGCACGGGCACCGGCGGCTACGCCAAGGTCATGAGCGAAGGCTTCCAGAAGGCCCAGCGCGAGCTGTTCGCCAAGCAGGCCAAGGAAGTCGACATCATCATCACCACGGCGCTGATCCCCGGCAAGCCGGCGCCCAAGCTCATCACCGCCGAGATGGTGCAGTCGATGAGGCCGGGCAGCGTGATCGTCGACCTCGCCGCCGAACAGGGCGGCAACTGCGAGCTGACCGTGCCCGGCGAGGTGGTCGAGCGCCATGGCGTGACCATCATCGGCTACACCGACCTGCCCAGCCGGCTCGCCAAGCAGTCGAGCACGCTGTACGCCACCAACCTGCTGCGGCTGCTCGAGGAGCTGTGCAAGCAGAAGGACGGCACCATCGACGTCAACATGGACGACGAGGTGATCCGCGGCGCCACCGTGATCAAGGACGGCGAGATCACCTGGCCGCCACCGCCGCCCAAGCTCTCGGCCGCGCCGGCCAAGCCGGCCGCCCAGGCCGCTGTCCCGCCGCCCGCGCCCAAGGGCCACGGCAAGCCCAGCGGCCCGACGCCGGCCAGGCACGTCGCCATCCTCGCCGGTATCGGCGTGCTACTGTTCCTGCTGATCGGCCTCGGCGCGCCGGCCAGCTTCCTCGGCCACTTCACGGTGTTCGTGCTGGCCTGCTTCGTCGGCTACATGGTGGTCTGGAACGTCACGCCGTCGCTGCACACGCCGCTGATGAGCGTTACCAACGCCATCAGCAGCATCATCGTGATCGGCGCGCTGGTGCAGATCGCGCCGCCGGTCAGCGACACCCTGGACCGCCCCAGCGGCCTGATCGGCGTGCTGGCGGCACTGGCGGTGGCGCTGACGGCCATCAACATGTTCGGCGGCTTCGCGGTGACGCGGCGCATGCTGGCGATGTTCCGCAAGTAGGGAGGAGACGACATGACACCAGGTCTGGTTACGGTCTCCTACATCGGAGCCGCCATCCTTTTCATCCTCAGCCTCGGCGGCCTCTCCCACCCGGAGACCGCCAAGCGGGGCAACCTGTACGGCATCATCGGCATGGCGCTGGCCGTGCTCGCCACCGTGCTCGGCCCTGGCGTGACCGGCGCCGGCATCCCCTGGATCATCATCGCCCTGCTGATCGGCGCCAGCATCGGCCTGTATGCCGCCCGCAAGGTGCAGATGACCCAGATGCCCGAGCTGGTGGCGCTGATGCACAGCCTGGTCGGCCTGGCCGCGGCGCTGGTCGGCTTCGCCAGCTACATCGATCCCGCCGCCTCGGCCCAGTACAGCGGCGCCGAGCAGACCATCCACGAGATCGAGATCTACCTCGGCATCCTGATCGGCGCGGTCACCTTCTCCGGCTCGATCATCGCCTTCGGCAAGCTCTCGGCGAAGATCACCGGCAAGCCGGTGCTGCTGCCGGCGCGGCACTGGATCAACCTCATCGGCCTGCTGGTCGTGATCTGGGCCGGCGGCTGGTTCGTCGGCAGCGCCTCGATC
>JAJUFY010000396.1 GCA_029263635.1 Ectothiorhodospiraceae bacterium
GGAGCGACACGATGGCGAAAGTTCTGGTGCTGTATCACAGCTTCTACGGCCACATCGAGGCGATGGCGCAGGCGGTGGCCCAGGGGGCGCGCGAGGCCGGCGCCGAGGTGGCGCTCAAGCGCGTGCCGGAGACGCTGCCGCCGGAGGTCCTGGAGCAGGCCGGCGCCAAGCTCAACCAGGAGGCGCCGGTGGCCACCGTCGAGGAACTGCCCGACTACGACGCCATCATCTTCGGCTCCGGCACCCGCTTCGGCGCGGTCACCTCGCAGATGCGCAATTTCCTCGAGCAGACCGGCGGCCTGTGGGCGCAGGGCAAGCTGATCGGCAAGGTCGGCAGCGTGTTCGTCGCCAGCGCCACCCAGCACGGCGGCCAGGAGAGCACCCAGCTGACCTTCCTGCCCACCCTGCTGCACCACGGCATGGTGGTGGTCGGCCTGCCCTACAGCTGCGCCGAGCAGATGGGCATCGACGCGGTCAACGGCGGCAGCCCCTACGGCGCCTCCACCATCACCGGCGGCCAGGGCGAGCGCATGCCCAGCGACAAGGAACTGGCCATGGCCCGCTTCCAGGGCAGGCACGTCGCCGAAATCGCCGCCAGGCTGGCGGGCCGCTAGGCTCCCGCGCGCCTGCCGGACCGCGCGTCCGGCAGGCGGCAGCCGAACCCGAACCAGGAGCACTGCAGGAGGCAGAGCCCATGATCATCCGTCCCGGCGCCGAGCGCGGTTATGCCGATCACGGCTGGCTGCGCTCCTACCACACTTTCTCATTCGCCAATTATTTCGATCCGCAGCACATGGGCTTTCGCGCCCTGCGCGTGATCAACGAAGACCGGGTTACCGGCGGCAACGGCTTCGGCGCGCATCCGCACCGCGACATGGAGATCATCTCCTACGTGCTCGAGGGCGAGATGGCGCACCGCGACAGCATGGGCAACGGCACCATCATCCGTCCCGGCGAGGTGCAGCGGATGAGCGCCGGCACCGGCGTGGTGCACAGCGAGTTCAATAATTCGCCGGACAAGCTGCTGCATTTTCTGCAGATCTGGATCCTGCCGGAGCGCGCCGGGCTGACGCCGAGCTACGAGCAGAAGGCCTTCCCGTCCGCCGAGCGGCAGGGCCGCTGGCGGCTGGTCGCCTCCCGCGACGGCCGCGAGGGCTCCGTCACCGTGCATCAGGATGTCTCGCTGTACGCCGGGCTGTTCGCGAGCGGCGACGGCGGCCGCTATGAAGTTCCGGCCAATCGCTACGCCTGGCTGCACCTGGCCCGCGGCAGCGCCGAGGTCAACGGCGTGCGGCTGCAGGCCGGCGATGCCGCCGCCTTCGAACCGGGCGAGGCGATCGAGCTCGCCGCGGCAGACGAGGCCGAGGCACTGCTGTTCGACCTGGCCTGAGGCCGGCTGGATCAATTGCCGTCAAATTCGGGGCCTTCGCTCACCCTTCTTTGCCGGCATCGTCGCCCTGCCTGGAGGGCGAATTCTGGGCGACCGTTCTGGCGGCACGCCTCGCCCGCAACAGCCGCCAGCCCTGGTACATCAGGGCCAGCCCGCCCCACATGCCAAGTCCGGCCAGCGGATAGGCCAGCAGCCGCGGGAACAGCAAGGCCACCACGGCCAGCAGGCACAGCAGGGCGCCTCCGAGCAGCGCCAGCCGCGCTTCGATCGGCCCCAGCTCGCGACGGTCCGCAAAGGCGGCGCCGATGGTGTGGCCGATGCGGCTGGCACCGGCGATGGCCCGCCCTGCGCTGCCGCTGCCGCGCAGGTGGTGCGGCTGGCGCGGTCGGTCCGGGGTACGGGCGCGCCGACGCTTGTCCAGCACCACCTCGGTGGCGTTAGCGAGATCCTCCAGATACATCTGCTCCATGGCGGCGGCAAAGGATTCGTCCTCCACCACGGCATCCAGTTCGCAGTTGCCGAACCAGCTGGCGATGTTGAGGTTGGTGGAGCCGACACGGGCCCAGTTCCTGTCCGCCAGCGCGGTCTTGGCGTGCAGCATGCTGCCGTTCCACTCGAAGATCC
>JAJUFY010000134.1 GCA_029263635.1 Ectothiorhodospiraceae bacterium
CCCTGGCCGACTGGGCACCGCAGAGCCGTCTCGAGGTCGACGGCCCGCGAGGGCCGGCGCTGCAACCTTGCGCCGAGCCGCCAGTGCTGCTGGCGGCCGATGCCGGCATCCCCGCCGCCCTGTTCTTTGTCGAAACGGCCCCGGTCAAGCCGCGCCTGGCACTGCTCGGCGGCCGGCTGCCGCCGCCGTTCCGACCAGTTCCGACGCAGTTCATGCTGGCCGGCCTGCCGCCTGAGGCGATCGCCGCCGCTCCCATGCTGGAGGCGCAGGCCGTTCCCAGCCGGCTCGCGCAGGCGGAGGATAGGCCTGGCTGCTTCGAAGGCTCGGTGGTCGAGCTGCTGCAGCTGTGGCTGGCCAGCCAGCCGCCGACGCCGCTGGATCTTCTGGCCTGCCTGCCGGAGGCGGAAGCCGACGCCCTGACCGCGCTGGCTCTGGCCGCCGGGCACCGCCTGCGGATCGTGCCGGCGCTCGCGTAGCGCACGGCGGCCGCCTGCTACCTGAACGCATCCTTGTTGACGGCCAGCCGCCGCGCCTCCTGCTTGCCCACCACGCCCTGGCGGACCAGCGCCTGCAGGGCCTGGTCCAGGGTCTGCATGCCGGCCGCCTGGCCGGTCTGGATGACCGAGTACATCTGCGCCACCTTGTCCTCGCGAATCAGGTTGCGGATCGCCGGCGTGCCGACCATGATCTCGTGCGCCGCCACCCGGCCGCCGCCGATCTTCTTCAGCAGGGCCTGGGAGATCACTGCGCGCAGCGACTCGGACAGCATCGACCGCACCATGGCCTTCTCGGCGGCCGGGAACACGTCGATGATGCGGTCGACGGCCTTGGCGGCCGAACCGGTGTGGAGCGTGCCGAACACCAGGTGCCCGGTTTCGGCGGCGGTCAGCGCCAGCCGGATGGTCTCGAGGTCACGCATTTCGCCGACCAGGATCACGTCCGGATCCTCACGCAGCGCCGAGCGCAACGCGTCGCTGAAGCCCAGCGTGTGACGATGGACTTCGCGCTGACTGACCAGGGATTTCTTGGACTCGTGCACGAACTCGATCGGGTCTTCCACGGTGAGGATGTGCTCGTGGAAGTTGGCATTCTTGTAATCGATCATGGCCGCCAGCGTGGTGGACTTGCCGGAACCGGTCGGCCCGGTCACCAGCACGAGGCCATGCGGACTCTCGGCGATGCTGCGAAAGATCTCGGGCGCGCGCAGCTGCTCCAGGGTCGGCACCTGCGAGGGGATGGCGCGGAACACCGCGCCGGCGCCGCGATAATGGTTGTAGGCATTGACCCGGAAGCGGGCCAGGCCAGGCACTTCGAACGAGAAGTCGGTTTCCAGCAGCTCGTCGTAGTGCTTGCGCTGCCTGTCGTCCATGATGTCATAAATGAGATCATGAACCTGCCGGTGCGTCAGCGGCGGCAGGTTGATCCGGCGCATATCGCCGTCGACGCGTATCATTGGCGGCAGACCGGCGGACAGATGCAGGTCCGATGCATTGTTCTTGACGCCGAAAGCCAGCAAATCAGCGATATCCATGGTACCCCCGAAATCAGGCGTTTCGTTGTTCTCATCCGGCGCGCAACAGGGCACTGACAAGCTACAGCGGCCTCCCATGCCAGACAACTCGACCTCTATCGCCGCGCGCCTGATCCAGGTCCGCGAGCGCATCGCTGCCGCCGAGCAACGGTTCGGACGGCAGCCGGGCAGCGTCAGGCTGCTGGCGGTCAGCAAGACCCAGCCGCCGGCGGCGATCCGCGACGCCTATCGTGCAGGCCAGCACGCATTCGGCGAGAATTACCTGCAGGAGGCCGCCGCCAAGCAGGCCGGGCTGGCCGACCTGCCGCTGGAATGGCACTGCATCGGACCGGTGCAGGCGAATAAGGCAAGAAACGTCGCGGAGCACTTTGACTGGGTTCACAGCGTCGACCGGATCCGACTGGCCCGGCGGCTGTCGGCGTATCGCCCCGAGAACCTGCCGCCACTGAACGTGCTGCTGCAGGTCAACATCAGCGGCGAGGCCAGCAAGTCCGGCGTGTCGCCCGCCGAGCTGTCGGAACTCGCCGCCGAGGTCGCCGCCCTGCCCCGGCTGCGGCTGCGCGGGCTGATGTGCATCCCGGCCCCGGCCGCGGACTTCGAGCAGCAGCGCCGGCCGTTCCGCCAGTTGCGGGAATTGCGGGACAGGCTGCACAACGAGGGCTACATCATGGACACCCTGTCGATGGGCATGAGCGACGATCTGGAGGCGGCCATCGCCGAGGGCGCCACCATCGTCCGCATCGGCACCGCGATCTTCGGCGCCCGACCGCCCCGGGCGGCATGACCCCACCGGCTACCGGAGGATTCTATGAACAATCACAGCATCGCCTTCATCGGTGGCGGCAACATGGCCCGCAGCCTGATCGGCGGCCTGATCGCCGACGGCCACCCGCCCGCGCGCATCCATGTGGCCGATCCGGACGCCGAGCGGCTGGCCGGGCTGGCCGCCGAATTCGGCATTCGGAGCGCTGCCGACAACACCTCGGCCGCCGGCCAGGCCGATGCCGTGGTGCTGGCCGTCAAGCCGCAGGTGATGCGCACGGTGGCGGTCGAGCTGGCCCCGGCGCTGCGCGGCCGCGAGGCGCTGGTCATTTCCATCGCCGCGGGGGTGCGGGTAGCCGACCTCGCCGCCTGGCTCGGCAACGAGGTCGCCATCGTCCGCAGCATGCCCAACACTCCGGCCTTGGTGCAGGCGGGCGCCACCGCGCTGTACGCCAATGCCCGGGTATCCGCCGAGCAGCGCAGCCTTGCCGAATCGCTGCTGCGCGCCGCCGGGATCACCTGCTGGCTGGACGACGAGCGGCTGATGGACGCCGTCACCGCCGTCTCCGGCAGCGGGCCGGCCTATTTCTTCCTGCTGATCGAGCTGCTCGAGGCCACCGCCGCCCGGCTCGGACTGCCGCCAGACACCGCGCGGCTGCTGACCCAGCAGACCGCGCTGGGCGCCGCCAAGATGGCGCTGGAAAGCCGCGACAGCGCCGCCACCCTGCGCCGCCAGGTGACCTCGCCGGGCGGCACCACCGAGGCGGCGCTCAAGGTCCTGGAGGACGGCGGCATTCGCGAGCTGTTCGAGCGGGCGCTGCGGGCCGCCGCCACCCGTGCCAATGAACTGGGCGATATGCTGGGGAAACAATAATGCTAGGTCCCGACTACTTCTCGAACCCGCTAATCTTCCTGATCAAGACCCTGTTCGGGCTCTATATCCTCGCCGTGCTGCTGCGCTTCCTGCTGCAGCTGAGCCGGGCCGATTTCTACAACCCGGTCTCGCAATTCCTGGTGAAGATCACCCAGCCGCCGCTGCGACCGTTGCGGCGGGTGATTCCCGGCCTCGCCGGCATCGACATGGCCGCCCTGGTGCTGCTGCTGGTGCTGCAGCTGCTGGAAATCGCCGTGGCCGGGCTGCTGCAGCGCGGCGGGCTGCCGCCGCTGCCGCCGATGCTGGTGCTCGCCGTCGCCGAGCTGGTGGAGCTGACGCTCAACGTCTATCTGGTGGCCATCATCGTCCAGGCCATCCTGAGCTGGGTGCAGCCCGGCTACAACCCGGCCACCGCCATCCTCTACAGCCTCACCGAGCCGGTGCTGCGGCCGGCGCAGCGGATCCTGCCGCCGCTGGGCGGCCTGGACCTGTCGCCGCTGGTGGTGATCATCCTGATCCAGCTGCTGAAGATGCTGCTGATGCCGCCGCTGTACGGGCTGGCCCGGGCGGTGTGGTAGCCGTGGCGGCGATAGAACGCAGCGGCGACGATCTGATCCTGCGCGTGCGGGTGCAGCCGCGGGCGTCCCGCGATGAGCTGATCGTCCAGGGCGAGCAGCTGCGGCTGCGGATCACCGCGCCGCCGGTGGACGGCAAGGCCAACGCCCACCTGTGCGGCTACCTGGCCTCGCTGTTCGGGGTGGCCAAGAGCCGGGTCGAGATCCTCAGCGGCGAGAGCGGGCGCGACAAGCGGGTGCGGATCCGCCAGCCGGCCAGGATTCCGCCGGCGCTGGCGCAGGACCTGTAAGGAGCGCTGCATTGCCGGATCCCGAACCTTGCCAGTAGACTTTCTTCCTTTGCCTTCCGTGGAGCCTGCCCGACTGCGATGAGCAATACCTTCCCGGCCGATTCCGTTGGTCTGGTCGTTCCGAAGACACACCACTTCCATGAGCCCCTGCCGCTCGACAGCGGGCGGGAGCTGCCGGAATACCAGCTGGTGTACGAAACCTATGGCGAACTGAATCAGGACCGTTCCAATGCCATCCTGGTCTGCCACGCTCTGTCGGGCGACCACCATGCGGCCGGCTACCATTCGCCGACCGACCGCAAGCCGGGCTGGTGGGAGAGCTGCATCGGCCCCGGCAAGCCGATCGACACCAACCGCTTCTTCGTGGTCAGCCTCAACAATATCGGCGGCTGCAGCGGCTCCACCGGGCCGGCCAGCATCAATCCGCGCACCGGCGAGCGTTACGGGCCCGACTTCCCCATCGTCACGGTGGCCGACTGGGTGCGCTCCCAGGCACGGCTCGCCGACGTGCTGGGCATCGACTGCTGGGCCGCGGTGGTCGGCGGCAGCCTGGGCGCCATGCAGTGCCTGCAATGGGCCATCGACTATCCGGACCGGGTCCGGCACGCGCTGCTGATCGCCACCGCTCCCAAGCTGTCGGCGCAGAACATCGCCTTCAATGAGGTCGCCCGGCAGGCCATCCTGTCCGACCCCGACTTCCACGACGGCCGCTACCTGGAACACGGCACGGTACCGCGCCGCGGGCTGGCGCTGGCGCGCATGCTCGGTCACATCACCTATCTGTCGGACGATGCCATGCGCGCCAAATTCGGCCGCGAGCCGCGCGGCACCGCCGGCAAGCTGAGCTTTTCCTTCGACATCGACTTCGAGGTCGAGAGCTATCTGCGCTACCAGGGCCAGAGCTTCGTCGAACGCTTCGATGCCAACACCTACCTGCTGATGACCAAGGCGCTCGACTACTTCGATCCCGCCGCCAAGCACAACCACGACCTGTCGGCGGCGCTGGCGCACGTGCAGGCACGCTTCCTGGTGGTGTCCTTCACCAGCGACTGGCGCTTTGCGCCCAGCCGCTCGCGCGAGATCGTCCGGGCCCTGCTCGATGGCGACAAGGACGTCACCTACGCCGAAATCGACGCTCCGCACGGCCACGACGCCTTCCTGCTGCCGATCCCGGCCTACCTCGACGTGCTGCAGGCCTATCTGGAGCAGGTGGCCGAGGAGGTGGGGGCATGAGCGAGCTGCGCGCCGACCTGGCCATCATCAGCGAGTGGATCGAGCCGGGTTCGCGGGTGCTGGACCTCGGCTGCGGCGACGGCGCCCTGCTCAAGTACCTGCAGGAGGAGCGCGGCGTGAGCGGCTACGGCCTGGAGATCGACCCGGCCAATGTCGTCGCCTGCATCCGCAACGGCGTGGACGTCATCCAGACCGACCTCGACGCCGGCCTCAACGACTTCGACCCGGATTCGTTCGATTACGTGGTCATGACCCATACCCTGCAGGCGGTCAGCTACCCGCACCGGCTGATCAGCGAGATGCTGCGGATCGGCCGCCAGGGCATCGTCACCTTCCCCAATTTCGGCTACTGGCGGGTGCGGCTGCAGCTCGCGCTCAAGGGACGGATGCCGATGAGCGGCGCGCTGCCGCACAAGTGGTACGACACGCCCAATATCCGCCTCTGTACCCTGCGCGATTTCGAGGCCCTCTGCCGGCAGCAGGGCATCCGCATCCTGGAACGCCGGGTGCTGGACCATGCCCACCATGAGCAGGCCTTCAGCCGGCTGCTGCCGAACCTGCTGGGCGAAATCGCCATGTATCGCTTCGAGCGGGCCGCCTGATGCTGCGGCGGCTTGCCTTCGCCCTGCTGCTGGCAACCGGGACCGCCGCGGCCCGAGGGCTAGAGACCACCGGCGACTATCAGGTCCACTACAGCGCCTTTGCGTCCGGTTTCCTGACCCCGGAAATAGCCCGCGAGTACGGGATCCTGCGCAGCCGGACCCGCGGCGTGCTGCTGGTATCGGTAAAGCGCGCCGGCGAGCCGGCCACGCCCCCGACCGAAGCCTGGGTCAGCGCCGGCAGCGGCCAGCCGGAGCCGCTCCCGCTCCGCGCCGTGCGCACCGACGGCACGGTGTCCTTCCTGGGCAGCTTCGCCATCGCCGATGGCGAGAGCCGGCGGTTTCGGATCCTGGTCACTCCGCCCGACGCCGCGCCGCTGGAGATCACGTTCAGTCAGCAGTTCTTCGACGAAC
>JAJUFY010000249.1 GCA_029263635.1 Ectothiorhodospiraceae bacterium
TATAGGCCAGCACGTCGACGGGCAGGCGGGTACGGGGGAGGAAAAGATGCTCGATGCCGAGCCGGTACAGGCCGTGGTCGGCGCTCCAGTCGTACGCGGCGCAGCCAGTGGTGAGGGATAGGCGCTTGAAGCGGGCGACGACCGCCGCGGGGACGCTGGTATTCAGCACCGCCAAGTGATAGCCGGCGGCAATGATCTGTTCTAATTGTTGTTTTTCTTCCATGAAGGGGCCTCCTCGGCGCGAGGTCTAACCCTATTGAACCAGCGCCGGGAGCGAGAGACTGTGCGCTAGTTCAAGCTCTGGCCGCCGAGGACGGCGTCGCCTGCGGCTCCAGGGTCAGCGCCTGGCCGTGCAGGTGGCGGGCGTCGCTGCCGAGCAGGTAGAGCAGCGAGCGGGCGACCGTATCCGGGGACGGCAGCCCGCTATTGTCCTCGGCCGGATAGGCGCTGCGGCGCAGGGCGGTGCGCACCGGGCCGGGGTCGACGCTGTTGACGCGGACGTCGGCGCGGTCCTCGAGCTCGCTGGCGACAATCCGCATCAGGCCTTCCAGCCCGGCCTTGGAGACGCCGTAGGCGCCGGCATACGGCTTGCCGCGGCGGCCGGCCGCGTCGCTCACATAGACCACCGAGGCGCCGGGGGTGCGCTTGAGCAGCGGCAGGCAGGCGCGGGTCAGCAGGAAGGGGGCGTTCAAGTTCACGTGCAGGGTCCGCAGCCAGGACTCCGGATCGTAGATCTCGATCGGTGCGGGCTTGCCCAGGACCGCCGCGTTGTGAACCAGGCCGTGCAGGGCGCCGAAGTTCTGCGCGAGCGCCTCGGCAAGAGCGCTGTAATCATCGGGCGTGGCGCCCTCCAGGTTGAACGGATAGATGGCCGGCTGCGGGCCGCCGTTGGCCTCGATGGCGTCGTAGACCTGTTCGAGCCGCCGCACGTCGCGGTCGAGCAGGACCACCGTGGCGCCATGGCCGGCCGCCTGCAGCGCCAGGGCGCGGCCAATGCCGTCGGCGGCGCCAGTGACGAGCACGACGTGGGCCCTGAGCAGGTCCAGCGGCGGGTTGTAGCTGGCGGGGATGAGCGTTTCGGTCATGACGCAAAGCTCCTGTCGCGACGCTGCCGGCGGGCTGTGCGCCAGGCGAGCCAGAATTTGCGGATCGGGGTCAGGTGGATGCTGCGCTCCAGCAGCGGGAAGCCGTCGGCCTCCAGCTCGTCGAGCAGCGTCAGGTACAGCTGCGCGAGCACCACGCCGCTGCGCTGCGGATAGCGGTCTTCCGCCGGCAGCTGTTCGAGGGCGTGCCGGAAGAAATCGCGGGTACGCGCCGCCTGCAGTTCGAACAGCCGGCGGATGGGCTCGGTGGTGCGGCGTCCGAACAGGTCGGCCTGCCGCACGCCGGCTTCCCTCATGTCGGCCTCGGGCATGTACAGCCGGCCGGCATCGACGTCGCGGCGGACCCGCCGCAGCAGCGTGAACAGCTGCAGCGCCATGCCCAGGTCATGGGCGTAGCGCAGCGTCTGCGGATTGCGGTAACCACACAGTTCGACCGCCAGCCCGGTGATGCTGCCGCCGACCCGGTGGCAGTAGTCGGCGAGCTCGCGAAAGCTCGGGTACAGGCCGTAATTGAGGTCCAGTTCGACGCCCTCGATCACCTGGGAGAGCGGCTGCCAGTCCAGTGTGCGGCCGGGTAGCAGATCCCGCTGCATGGCCTGGCCGACCGGGTGCTGGGCCCGGCCTTCGAACACCCGCTCCAGCTCTTCGCGCCACCAGCCGAGCTTGGCGGTGGCCACGCTGTGCTCCTGCGTTTCACGGACGATCTCGGTGACCTCGCGCTGGTAGGCGAACAGCGCCCGCAGCGCCGGCTGGCTGGCAGGCGGCGCGTAGCGAATCGAGTAGTAGAGGCTGGAACCGCGGGGAGCGGCTTTGGCGGCGACGTAATCCTGCGGAGACATGGCCGGCGTGCTCAGCCGCCGACGCGCGGCAGCTGGTAGTGCGGCCGGGCAGCAGGCCGGACTGGTGCCTGCCCAGCCAGCAAGCCGGCATCCAGCCAGCGCAGGGCTTCCATGGGATGGCCGACCAGGCCGTCGGCCCCCCAGCCGCCGACCCGGTCCTCGGCGCCGATATAGCCGAACAGGGCGACCAGCGTCAGTGCGCCGGCACGGCGGCCGGCCTCGACGTCGCGCTGCGCATCGCCGATCAGCACGCACTGCTCCGGCGGCAGCTCGAGCTGCTGGCAGGCGTACAGGATAGGGGCCGGGTCAGGCTTGCGGCAGGGCAGGGTGTCGCCGGCGACGATGCAGGCGGCGCGGGCCGCGTAGCCGAGATCATCCAGCAGGGGCTCGGTCAGCCAGCCCGGCTTGTTGGTGACCACCCCCCAGGGGACGCCGGCCTCGTCCAGGGTTTCCAGCAGCTCGTCCATGCCGGGGAAAGCCCGCGTGGCGTGGCTGACCCGGGCGCGGTAGAGGTCGAGAAAGCGCAGCCGCAGGGTCTCGAAATCGGGGTCGGTCGGCGCAAGGTCGAAGCCGCGCTGGATCATCGGGCCGCTGCCGTGCGAGACCACCGGCTGCAGATGCCCGGCCGGCAGCGGCGCCAGCCCGTTCTCGACCCGCAGTGCGTTCAGGCTGCCGATCAGGTCGGGAGCCGTGTCGAGCAGGGTGCCGTCCAGGTCCAGCAGGACCGCGCGGGCCTGCGGTGGGGCAAGATGCGCCTCGGTCATGCGCTCAGGCCTCCTCACGCCGGAGGTGGGCCAGGTAGTTGACGTCGATGCTGCCTCCCAGGCGGTATTCCCGGGTCAGCGGGTTGTAGTTCAGCCCGCACAGGTCCTTGAGCGTGAGGCCGGCGTCCCGGCTCCAGGCGGCAAGTTCCGAAGGGCGGATGAACTGCTTGTAATCGTGTGTCCCCTTGGGCAGCAGCTTGAGCAGGTATTCGGCACCGACGATGGCGAACAGGTAGGCGCGCGGATTGCGGTTGAGGGTGGAGAACACCACGTGACCGCCGGGCTTGACCAGCGTCGCGCAGGCCCGGATCACCGAGGCCGGGTCCGGCACGTGTTCCAGCATTTCCAGGCAGGTGACCAGGTCGAACTGCCCGGGCTGCTCGGCTGCCAGCGATTCCACCGTGACCTGCCGATACTCGAGCTCGACCCCGGTCTCCAGGGAATGCAGGCGGGCGACTTCCAGCGCCGCGCCGGCCATGTCGATGCCCAGCACCTGGGCGCCGCGGGCTGCCATGCCTTCGGCGAGGATGCCACCGCCACAGCCGACGTCGAGCACTTTCAGGCCGCGCAGGCCGGCGCGGCGCTCGATATAGTCGAGCCGCAGCGGATTGATGTCATGCAGGGGCTTGAAGTCGCCTTCCGTGTCCCACCAGCGGGCAGCGAGGGCATCGAATTTGCTGATCTCGCCGGGATCGACGTTGGCGGGCTGTGCGCTGGATTCCGTCACCGTAGGTCCATCAAGTTTGAGGCTGGGTTACTGGCCGGCAATGGTAGCACGCCAGCGGCGGGCCTTGCCGAGCGCGGTCTCCGGGTCGAAGTCGGTGAAGGCACCGCCGCGCAGCAGCTGGCGGCCGGCAATCCAGACATCGCTGACCTGGTTGCGGTTGCCGGTGTACACCAGCTGCGAGATCGGATTGTAGATCGGTTCGCTCTCCAGGCCACCGAGGTCGACCGCGGTGATGTCGGCCGCCTTGCCGATCCGCAGCGAGCCGATCCGGTCGGCCAGCCCCAACGCCCGAGCGCCGTTCAGGGTGGCCATCTGCAGCGCGGCGTGGGCCGGCACGGCCGCGGCGTCGCCGGCCA
>JAJUFY010000395.1 GCA_029263635.1 Ectothiorhodospiraceae bacterium
CCGGCGACCCGCTGGACCCGGCCACCCGCTTCGGTCCCCTGGCCAGCTTCGCCCACCTGCAGCGGGTGCTGGATCACATCGACAGCGGCGTGAAGGAAGGCGCTCGCCTGCTGATCGGCGGCGGTCGGGTGCGCGAAGGCGCCCTTGCCGAGGGCGCCTATGTGGCGCCGACCATCTTCAGCGCCTGCCGCGACGACATGCGCATCGTGCGCGAGGAAATCTTCGGCCCGGTGATGTGCGTGCTGGGCTACGCGGACGAAGACGAGGCCGTGCAGCGCGCCAACGCCACCGACTACGGCCTGGCCGCCGGCGTGGTGACCCCCGACCTGGCCCGCGCGCACCGGCTGATCCATCGCCTGGAGGCCGGCATCTGCTGGATCAACACCTGGGGCGAGTCCCCGGCGCAGATGCCGGTGGGCGGCTACAAGCACTCGGGCATCGGCCGCGAGAACGGCCTGGCGGCCCTGGCCCACTACACGCGCATCAAGGCGGTGCAGGTGGAGCTGGGCGAGTTCGTGTCGCCGTTCGACTGAGCCCGCGCGAACCGCAGGAGCGGCTTCAGCCACGTGCGTGGAGTGGGGCGGACAACGTTCTTGTCCGCCAGGCGCGGCCTCGGTCGGGTGCCAGCGGCGGACAGAAGAGCGCTGTCCGCCCTACAGCAGAACAAGCAATCACTTCACCGTCTCGAGGAAGGCAGTCCCCATGGAATTCGACTACATCATCATCGGCGCCGGTTCGGCCGGCAACGTGCTGGTCACCCGTCTGACCGAGGACTCGGCCGTCAGCGTGCTGCTGCTGGAGGCCGGCGGCCCGGACCATCGCCTGGACTTCCGCACCCAGATGCCCGCCGCCCTCGCCTACCCGCTGCAGGGCCGGCGCTACAACTGGGCCTACGAAACCGACCCCGAACCCCACATGAACAACCGCCGCATGGAGTGCGGGCGCGGCAAGGGCCTGGGCGGCTCCTCGCTGATCAACGGCATGTGCTACATCCGCGGCAACGCCCTGGACTTCGACCACTGGGCCAGGGAGCCGGGCCTGGAGGACTGGACCTACCTGGACTGCCTGCCCTACTTCCGCAAGGCAGAAACCCGCGACATCGGCGCCAACGACTACCACGGCGACAGCGGCCCGGTCTCCGTGTGCACGCCCAAGACCGGCAACAACCCGCTGTTCCACGCCATGGTGGAAGCCGGCGTGCAGGCCGGCTATGCGCGCACCGACGACCTCAACGGCTATCGCCAGGAAGGCTTCGGGCCCATGGACCGCACCGTCACGCCGCGCGGCCGCCGCGCCAGCACCGCGCGGGGCTATCTGGACCAGGCCCGCCGGCGTCCGAACCTGACCATCCTGACCCACGCGCTCACCGAGCGCATTCTCTTCGACGGCCGCCGCGCCACCGGTGTGTCCTATCTGCGCGGCAGCAGCAACCGTGCCGAACAGGCCCATGCCCGCCGCGAGGTACTGCTGTGCGCCGGGGCGATCGCCTCGCCGCAGATCCTGCAACGCTCCGGCGTCGGTCCCGCCGACCTGCTCCGCGAGCTGGACGTGCCCCTGGTGCTCGACCTGCCCGGCGTCGGCGAGAACCTGCAGGACCACCTGGAGATGTACCTGCAGTACGCCTGCAAGGAGCCGGTGTCCCTCTACCCGGCCCTGCAGTGGTGGAACCAGCCGGCCATCGGCGCCGAATGGCTGTTCGCCGGCACCGGCATCGGCGCCAGCAACCACTTCGAGGCCGGCGGCTTCATCCGCACCGACGAGTCCTTCGCCTGGCCGAACATCCAGTTCCACTTCCTGCCGGTGGCCATCAACTACAACGGCAGCAACGCGGTGAAGGAGCACGGCTTCCAGGCCCACGTGGGCTCCATGCGCTCGCCGAGCCGCGGCCGGGTGCGTGCCCGCTCCCGGGACCCGCGCCAGCATCCGAGCATCCTCTTCAATTACATGAGCCACGAGCAGGACTGGGAGGAATTCCGCGCGGCGATCCGCATCACCCGCGAGATCATGGCCCAGCCGGCGCTGGATCCCTATCGGGGGCGCGAGCTGAGCCC
>JAJUFY010000262.1 GCA_029263635.1 Ectothiorhodospiraceae bacterium
CCGGCGACCCGCAGGATGTCTTCCAGGTCGAGCTCGCGGCCGGCCAGCAGGCGATCCTGCACGCGGCGCCGCTCAGCGCCGACGGCGAGCTCGAGCTGTATCTGCTTGCCGCCGATGATTCCGGCACGGTGCTGGACGCAGCGGTGGGCAGCGCTCTCCTGAAGATGGTCAGCGCGCCTCGCTCCGGCAGCTTTTACCTGATCGTCCGGACCAGGGCCGGCGCCGCCCACTACATCCTCTCGATCGCCACCGCGCAGGCCGCCCCAGGCATTGCCCAGCTGCGGCTAAGCGAGGAATTCGTGCCCGGTGAAGTGGTCGCCCGGTTCAAGCAGCGCCACGGCCTCGCCGCGGCCGGTACCGGCGAATCCGCGGCCGGCCTGACCCTCAAGTCGGCCGGTACCGGCGGGCCGGTGCTGCTGACGCTCGATGCCGCGGCCAGGCCGGTCGGACGCGCCGCCCTGGCGTCTCCCCCCGCAGCGGAGAGCGGCCCCGCCGGTGTCCCGCTCAGCGCCGAGCAGCAGGCCAAGCTGGACACCCTGCTGGCCATCGAAAGCCTGCGCGACCGGCCAGACATCGAGTATGCCGAGCCGAACTTCATCCGGCAGGGCCTGGCGGTCCCGAACGATCCCGACTACCGGCGCCAGTGGCACTATCCGTTCATCAACCTGCCGCTGGCCTGGGAGCTGCGCGACCGGGAGCGGGCGACGGACCCCATCGTTGCGGTGATCGACACCGGCGTGCTGAGCGACCACCCGGATCTGCAGGGCGTCTTCGTCGATGGCTACGATTTCATCAGCGACCGCGCGCGCGCGCTCGACGGCGACGGCATCGACCCGGACCCCTATGACCCCGGCGACCAGGCCAAGGGCGGCAGCACCTTCCACGGCACGCATGTGGCCGGCACCATCGCTGCCCGAACCGGCAACGGCATCGGCGTCGCCGGCATTGCCTGGGGCGCCCGCATCATGCCGCTGCGCGTGCTCGGCAAGGGCGGCGCCACCAGTTACGACGTGCAGCAGGCAGGCCGCTACGCCATCGGGCTGGCCAACGACAGCGGCCGCCGGCCGAAACGCCGCGCCGACATCATCAATCTCAGCCTGGGCGGCGGTGGCTGGTCCTATGCCGAGCAGGAACTGATCCATCAGGCGCGACAACGCGGCGTGATCGTCATCGCCGCCGCCGGCAACTACGGCAACAGCCGCCCCTTCTATCCGGCCGCCTACCAAGGCGTGGTCGCCGTCAGCGCCGTCGACCGCTATGGCCGGCGTGCGCCCTACTCGAATTACGGCAGCTACGTCGACATCGCCGCTCCCGGCGGCAACCTCGACGCCGACCTCGACGGCGATGGCTATCCGGACGGCATCCGCAGCACCGCCGGCTGGTCCGCCTACGGCAGGATCATCGACGGCTATCGCAGCTATCACGGCACGTCGATGGCGGCGCCGCACGTTGCCGGCGTCGCGGCGCTGATGAAGGCCATCGCGCCCGAGATGTCGCCCGCCGATTTCGACGCCCTGCTCGCTGCCGGCGAGCTTACCAACGACTTCGGCGCACCCGGCCGCGACAATGTCTACGGTCACGGCCTGCTGGATGCCTACCGCGCCGTCCTGGCCGCCCATATGCTGGCCAATGGCACGGTGCCGGACCTGCCGCCGCAACCTCCCCTGGTCCAGCCTCCGGCGCTGATCATGAACGCGCAGACGGCCGCAGCGGTGGTGACCGTGTCGGAGCCGGCAACGGCCGTGCCGGCCATCGCCGCGGTTCGCGCCTCGGTCCCCTGGCTGTCGGCCGGCCCGACCATGACCGACGCTGCCGGGTTCGGTCACTACACGATTGCCGCCGACCGCCGTGGCCTGGCGCCGGGCACGTATAACGCTTACGTCGAGGTCGCTTCTTCAGCCGGTACGGTCAAGCTGCCGGTCACGGTCGTGGTCGAAAAACCAAGCTCGCCGGGCACGGCCGGGCCGCTCCACGTGCTGCTGATCGATGCACGTACCCGAACCGCCGTCGCGCAGCAGACCATCGCCGCAACCGGCGGAATCGGCGAATTTCGCTTCCAGCGAGTCCCGCCCGGCAGCTATGTCATCGTCGCCGGCGCCGACGCCGACAACGATGGCAGGATCTGCGGCCCCGGCGAGGCCTGCAGCATCGCCGGGGCCGATCCGCAGACCGTCACCGTCACCGACGACAGCCTGACCACCGTCACCACCCTGGTGGTGCGCTTCGACCCGACATTACCGCGGCGGAGCCCGGAACAAGGATTCCGGCGACTGCGTTGACTCATTTCTTTGAGTCAGCCGCCGCCACTCCGCCACCCCGAGATTGCTTCGTCGGCTTGCGCCTCCTCGCAATGACACATGGATACCCCTTTTCTGGTCATCGCGAGGCTGCGCAACAGCCGTGGCGATCTCGGGACGGCGGAGAGCCAGCTCCTCCCTGGCTGTCATTGCAAGCGGTAAGCGAGGCAATCTCGAGATACAGGGGCCATCCGATCACGGCGCCGGCGGGAGCAGAGCCCGCACCGCTTGCGCTAATACGCCCTGCCGCGAACAATCTCCTTCTCCTGTGTCCTTTGTATCTTTAGCCGTGACTCTTCTCGCTACTCCCCACTCCGCTGCCGCCGAGCTCACTGCCTGCCTGCGCCGGGTGCTGCGCTCAGCCCGCGCCGAGCGCAGCAGCCTGCCCGAGGTGCCGGAGCTCGAGCTGTTCCTGCTCAACGGCGATTTCTCCAATGCCGAACTGACGCCGGAGGAAACCCGAGCCGTGCTGGAATATCCCGCCTACTGGGCATTTTGCTGGGCCAGCGGCCAGGTGCTGGCGCGTTACCTGCTCGACCACCCTGAGCTGGTCGCCGGCCGGCGTGTGCTGGATTTCGGCTGCGGCTCCGGAGTCGCGGCCATCGCCGCTGCCAAGGCGGGCGCCGCGCAGGTGATCGCCTGCGATCTCGACCCCGACGCCCTGCTCGCCACCCGCTGCAATGCCGCCCTCAACGGCGTGAGGCTGGAGCTGGTCGATGACTTCGAAACGGTCCGAACGCCCGTCGACCTGATCCTGGCTGCCGACGTGCTCTATGACCGCAGCAATCTCCACTGGCTGCCGCGCTTTCTGGAGCGTGCCCCGGAAGTGCTGCTGGCCGATTCACGGGTGAAGGATTTCAGCGCTCCCGGCTACCACTGGATCGGACGATACCGCAGCACTACCTGGCCCGATCTGGACGAGCACGACGACTTCCGCCAGGTCAACCTGTACCGCGGCCAAGCCGGCTGAAAACCGCCTTGCGAGGTCCTGCCGCGGCAGGCCTTCAGGCCCGTGAAACCACCATTGACTATCAAATGAGAATCACTATCATTAGCGACTCCAACCAATCACACTAATCCGGAGATTCGTGATGCGCTCCGCCTTACACGCTGCTGTTGGCCGAAAACCGCGCTTTTCCGCTGCTCCGCTGTGCCTGCTGCTGGCGATGCCAGCCGGCGCCTTCGCTCAATCCGGCTCCAATGCGCCGACGCAGATGAACCCGCTGGTCGTGACTGCTTCCGGCTTCGCGCAGGACGTCAAGGAAGCGCCGGCGAGCATTACGGTCATCACCCGACAGGACCTCGAAGAGAAGCGCGCGACCAACATCGCCGAAGCACTTCGGGACGTAGAGGGCATCGACGTCG
>JAJUFY010000056.1 GCA_029263635.1 Ectothiorhodospiraceae bacterium
CGCGAGCAGCCGATCTACCACAGCACCTACACCGGCCGGCCGCCGGACGAGCCGGCCGTACTGGGCGTGGCGCTCAACGAAGTGTTCGTGCCCATCCTGCAGAAGCAGTTCCCGGAGATCACCGATTTCTACCTGCCGCCGGAAGGCTGCTCCTACCGGCTCGCCGTGGTGACCATGAAGAAGCAGTACCCCGGCCACGCCAAGCGGGTGATGTTCGGCGTCTGGAGCTTTTTGCGGCAGTTCATGTACACCAAGTTCGTCATCGTCTGCGACGACGACGTCAACGCCCGCGACTGGAAGGACGTGATCTGGGCCATGACCACCCGCATGGATCCGGCCCGCGATACGGTGATGGTGGAGAACACGCCCATCGACTATCTCGACTTCGCCTCGCCGGTGTCGGGCCTGGGCAGCAAGATCGGCTTCGACGCCACCAACAAGTGGCCGGGCGAGACCAGCCGCGAATGGGGCCGCCCCATCGTCATGGACCCGGCGGTCAAGGAGCGGGTGGACGCGATCTGGCCGGAGCTGGGAATCGACTGAAGCGGCGGGTTTCCCTGCGAGATCCCGGGGGACTGCCGCAGAGCCCGAAACAATCCCGCCGGCGGTCCTACCGGGGCAGCTCCAGGACCTCGATCCGCAGCCGGTTGGCCAGCATCTCCGGCAGCCAGATCCGGCCGCTGGCCGGGTCGGCGGCAAGATCGGCCGGACCGTCCAGGCCGACAAGCTGGTCGCGCAGGATGCGCCCACGGGCGAGGTGGTAGGCATGCACACGGCCATCGCCTCGGCCACGGCCCCAATCGGTGACCACCAGCCAGTCGCCGACCCGGGCGATGCCGTCCAGCCGGCCCCGCAGGCCGAGCCGCCGATAGCTCGGGAAGCGGCCGTCCAGCCGAATCACCCCCAGCGCGCCGGCGCCGCCGTCGCGACCGTAGCCGGCGACGTACAACCGGCGGCGCTCGGCGTCGTAGTACAGGCCGTTCGGCGCCGGCACGAAGCGCATCAGGGACCGGTAGCTGCCGGTAGCCGGGTCGACGGCGAAAATGGTGTCGAGGTCGGTGGCGGAAACGACCAGTTGCCGGTCGACTACCTCCAGATCGTTCAGGAAGCGGGTGCCGGTCGCGGCCAGCGACAGCTCGAAGACCTGCGCCCGGGCGTCCAGGTCGAAGCCGACGATCCGGTCGATGTCGGTCACGTACAGCCGCCGGTCGAGCAGGGCCATGCCCTTGGGCGCATTCAGCGCGCCATCGGCGGCCGGCAGGTAGCGGCTGTCCCGCACCGTGCCGTCCGGCGTCAGCCGCGCGATGTAACCGTCGCCATCGGCAAGGCTCGGTGCCGGCCGGGTGCCGATGTTGGAGACGTAGACGCCGTCCGGCGCCGCCAGCGCCGATTCCGGTGCTGCCAGCTGCGCAGCCGCTGCAGGCGGGAGCAGCAGTGCGGCGAAGGCGAGAGTGCGGCATTGCAGCATGTGAACCTCCTTATTCTTCACGCTGTCGGGACGGCCCGGGTTTATTCATGGGCGCTAAAGCAGCAGAATGGGCGCCTTGCAGTGCGGCCCCGACCGGCGGGGCGCCCCAGCTAGCCTAGCGGATAGGCTCGAGCGAGTAAGCATGAGTTATACCGTCACCATCCAGCCCAGCGGCCACCAGATCAGCGTCAACGCGGGCGAAACCGTCATCGACGCTGCCTTGCGGCAGGGCATCATGATTCCCTACAGCTGCCGCGGTGGCACCTGCGGCAGCTGCATGGGCGAGGTGCTGTCCGGCGAGATCACCTATCCCGACGGCCTGCCGCCGGCCATTACCGAGGCGGAGGCGGCCGAGGGCAAGGCGCTGTTCTGCCGGGCGCAGCCGCTGTCCGACCTGGAAATCCGGGTGCGGGAGGTACGCCGCGGCACCGACATCGTGCCGCGCAAGGTGCCGGCCCGGGTGGTGGAGATCGAGGATCTCTCGCACGATGTGCGCCGCCTGCTGCTGAAGATGCCGGCCAACATGCGCATGCCCTTCTTCGCCGGCCAGTACATCGACGTGCTGCTGCCGGGCGGCAAACGCCGCGGCTTCTCGCTCGCCAACGCGCCGCACGACGACGACCTGCTGGAGCTGCACGTGCGGCTGGTGGCCGGCGGCCAGTTCACCCGCTTCGTGTTCGAGGAAATGAAGGAAGGCACGCTGCTGCGGCTGGAGGGGCCGTTCGGGCAGTTCTACCTGCGCGAGGACTCCGACCGCCCCATCCTGATGATGGGTGGCGGCACCGGCTTCGCGCCGCTCAAGGGCATCCTCGAGCATGCCTTCCAGATCGGCGTCGGGCGGCCCATGCACCTGTACTGGGGGGTGCGCGCCCGCCGCGACCTGTACCTGGACGCGCTGCCGCGCCAGTGGGAAAGGGAACACCCGAATTTCCGCTACACTCCGGTGCTGTCGGAACCGGAGCCGGGCGACGACTGGCAGGGCCGCACCGGGCTGGTCCCCGAGGTGCTGCTGGCCGATCACCCCCAGCTTGCCGACTACGATGTCTACATGAGCGGCCCGCCCGCCATGATCAGCGCCGCCAAGCAGCTGTTCCTGGCGCATGGCCTGGATCCGGCCCACCTGTACTACGACTCCTTCGACTTCGCGCCTGATTCGCAGCCGAAACGGTAAGCGCATGGCCTATATCCGCTCGGGCGACATCCAGCTCTGGTATGAGACCTTCGGCGACGGCGAACCGCTGCTGATGCTGATGGGCCTGGGCGGCACCATCCAGGCCTGGGGGCTGCAGATTCCGACGCTGTCGGCCCATTACCGGCTGATCTGCCTGGACAACCGCGGCGTCGGCCGTTCCGACAAGCCGCAGGGGCCGTACACCATCGCCGAGATGGCCGAGGATGCGCTGGCAGTCCTGGATGCCGCCCAGGTCGAGTCGGCCCATGTGCTCGGCGTGTCGATGGGCGGGCTGATCGCGCAGGAGCTTTACCACCGGGCGCCGGCACGGGTGCGCAGCCTGATCCTCGGCTGCACGGGCACCGGGCCGAACGACCCCACCTATGTGCGTCCGGCACCGGAAGCCTGGGAAGTGCTGGCGCTCGACCGCCGCAGCCAGCCGCCGGAAACGATCATCGAAGCCATGTGCCAGGTGTTCTACCATCCCAGCTACCGGGCCCGGGTACCGGATCTCGCGGCCCGGCTGCTGAAGCTGCAGCAGGCTCAGCCGCAGCCGCCGCACGGCTATGAAGGCCAGCTTGCCGCCTGCTGGAGCCACGCGCCCAACTCGCCGCGGCTCGCGGACATCCGGGTGCCGGTCCTGGTCCTGCACGGCAGCGACGACGAGATCTGGCCGCTCGCCAACGCCCATTATCTGGCCGAGCACATTCCCGGCGCCGTGCTGCATGTGATTCCCGAGTCCGGCCATATGTTCATGATCGAGAAGCCGCACGAGTTCAATCAGGCCGTGCTCGATTTCCTCGCTCGCCTGCCGCGCCACCATGGCGCGGTCCCGTCGGGTTAAGATCGCGCAGCCGACTTTCATTGCCACGGGGGAATCATGGTTCCGCTGCGTCTTACAGTCCTGCTGATAGCTGCCTTGCTCGGAGGCTGCGCGGTCAACTCGACGCCGCTGGAGCCGTACGACCCGTACGAGGAACAGAACCGCAAGGTCTTCGGTTTCAACCAGAACCTCGACCGCTACGTGCTCTCGCCGGTGGCGTCGGCCTATGCCACGGTCACGCCCGGCTTCTTCCGCCGGGGCGTCGATAACTTTTTCAACAATGCCCGCTATCCCAAGGTCATCCTCAACGACCTGCTGCAGGGCAAGATGGGCCATGCCGCCAAGGACACCGGGCGGTTCCTGGTAAACACCACGGTAGGCATCCTGGGGCTGTGGGATCCGGCCTCTCGCATCGGCCTGCCGGCGCGCAACGAAGACTTCGGCCAGACGCTGGCGGTCTGGGGCGCCAACAGCGGCCCCTATCTTGAGCTGCCGGCCCTCGGTCCCAGCTATACCCGCGAACTCAGCGATTACCCGGTGGCGGCGGCCACCAACGTGCTGACCTACACCCTGGAGTTCCAGGTACTGGCACCGCTGACCGCGCTCTACTACATCAACAAGCGGGCCATGCTGGAGAAGGCGGTGCAGATCCGCGACCAGGCAGCCATCGATCCCTACCTGTTCACCCGCAGCGCCTACATGCAGTACCGCGAGAACCTGATCTACGACGGCAACCCGCCGCAGACAGACCTGTACGACGAAAGCCTGTTCGAGGACGAATGAGCCGCCCTCGTCAAGGGAGAGCGGGAGCCGCCGGGGCAAGAGAAAAGATCAAAGAATCGCGACGGGGACGTCGCTCCCACAGGTGCCACAGCCCTTTTTGCAGGAGCGGCCCCTGGCCGCGAATCCTCCTCAACCGGCGGCTGTTCGCGGCCAGGGGCCGCTCCTACACCTGCCGCCTCAACCGATTTCGGCCTTCAGCCGTCCGATCAGCGCCTGCGCCCGGGCCAGGTAGCCACCGCCGAACAGGTTCAGGTGGTTGAGCACGTGGTAGAGCTGGTAGAGGACGCGGCGCACCGGATAGCCGGCATCCAGCGGTGATGCCGCCCGGTAGGCGTCGTAGAAGCTCGCCGTGAAGCCGCCGAACAATTCGGTCATGGCGATGTCGGTCTCCCGATCGCCGAAATAGCAAGCCGGATCGAAGATCACCGGCTCGCCGGCCATCGACGCCGCGGCATTGCCGGACCAGAGGTCGCCGTGCACCAGGCTCGGCTGCGGCCGGTAGCCGGCGAAGAAGGCCTCGAGCTGCTCCAGCAGCGGCGCTGCCTCTCGCTGCAGCGCCGCGTGCCCGTTCGCCGCCGCCAGCTCCAGCTGCGGCCGCAGCCGTCGCTCGCGGTAGAAATCCACCCAGGAAACGGCCGGCGTGTTGTCCTGCGGCGTCGTGCCGATGGTGTTGGGCCGCTCCCAGCCAAAGCGCGGCGCCGTCACTGAGTGCAGGACCGCAAGCCGCTCCCCCAGCCGCGCCTGCACCTCGGCATTGGCGGCCTTCAGGGGAATGTACTCCAGCACCAGGAAGGCGAAGCCGCCCGCCTGGCCGCTGGTCATTACCGCCGGCACCCGCGGACCGCCGGGCTGGGCCAGGAGCCGCAATCCCGCTGCTTCCGCCTCGAACATCGGCAGCCGCTCGGCGCGGTTGATCTTGACGAACCAGGCCTGCCCGCCCGCCTCGTAACGGAATGCGCTGTTGATGTCGCCGCCGCCCACCGGCCAGGCTCGACCCGGCGACCAGCGCACGCCGACGGCATCGGCAATGGCCCGCCCTATCGCTTCCCAATCCATCACGACCGGCCCTCCATCGATCCCACGCGCTGCCCATCCGACAGCCAGGGGCTTTCCCGTACCGGCGCCGGCCATGCGCCGGCGCGGCTTTGCCCACACTATACGGGAATACCCCCGCAGATAGCCGCTTCAAGCAGTCATCCGGGCGGATATGCTGACCCCGGCGCGGCTCAGGACAGGGAAGCTCGCCCCAGCCGCCGCAATGCTGGCAAACCATGACCGAATCCGCGCTTTCAGCAATGCCAGAGCCTGCCGGCACGGCGGCGGCTGTCGCTGCGGCGGCGCCAGGCTCGATCGACAGGAGGGACCCATGACACCGATACTCAACGTATTGCCTCAGTGCATGCTCGATCTGCGCCCATTGCGCGACGACGGCCTGTCGGCCCAGGAACGGCTGTGGCTGCTGTGCAGCCGTGACGAACGCGCACGGCCGATGTGGGAGATTGTGCTGAGCACGCCGGTGCTGCATGCCCTGCTGGAATGT
Source organism: Ectothiorhodospiraceae bacterium (assembly GCA_029263635.1). Lineage (GTDB taxonomy): Bacteria > Pseudomonadota > Gammaproteobacteria > Nitrococcales > AK92 > JAAYIK01. Next base: position 5,786 of record JAJUFY010000056.1, read on the forward strand.
CTCGCCGAAGGCCATGCCACCGCCAATGCCGGCAACCTGCAGTTACGGATTTATCCCGATCCGGACCTCGAACGCACCGTGATACGCTGGGCCAACCAGCAGCGCTCCCGCTATGCGGGCGGCATGGCGCGGCTGCCGTTCCCGCGCGGCCGCAGCCTGGAGCGCGCTTCCGGCATGGCGCGGCTGGCCTGACCAGGCCGGCCGGCAACGCCGGCCGCAGGCGGCCTCGCAGCGCTGGCCGCCTGCCCTAGCCCGTCCTCTCTTGCTCGGCCAGCTGCGCCAGCTCCGTATCCGCAGCAACCGGAACCAGCTTGTCCGGGTCGAAACGCGCGATCCGCTCCCGCAAGGCATCCTTCGGCAGCGGCTCAGCGAGCCGGAGCTGGGCATCCACGGCCTCCACCTGCTCGACCCCGAGCGCCAGGCGCTCGCCCTCATTGGTCCGTAGCACCAGCTCCAGCCCCCGAGTCTCGGTGTTGAGCATCACCGCATCGACCCGGCCGACGGTCTCGTCGTTGGTGCCGATGACGGGCATGGTCGTCAGCGCGCGCGGCGTCTCCTGCGCCAGGCTCGGCGACAGCTCGGACTGCGCGGGTCGCACCGTCTGTTCCTCTGCCGCCGGCTGGCCGCTCGCTGCGCCCAGCCAGACCGCCCCTGCCAGGATCACGGCAAGGATGCGGGTGAGAACAACCGGCATGCTTCCTCCTGATGTTGCCGAATCCCTGGCGTTATTGGGGCTTGCGACTTGGGGAGCAAACCGGCCTCGACCAAGGCCTTATAATCCCGGCCCTGATAACGCATGACCTGTCTGCATGAACAAACCCAAGCACCTCACCATTCTTGCCGGGCCACAGGCCCTGACCGAGATTCGCGCCGATGGCTTTTCGGCCGATCGCGTCTCCATCCTGGCTGGCGCCTCCGGCGGTCCGAAGTGGCTGATCCTGGCCGCGCTCGATCGCTTCGTATTCGGCGAATTCTTCCGTGGCCGCAGCAGGCCGCTGCATACCATCGGCTCCTCGATCGGCAGCTGGCGCATGGCCTGCCTGGCCATGCCCGATCCTGCCGCGGCCGTCGAGCGGCTGGAGCGCGGCTACATCGAGCAGCGCTATGGCGCAGACACGACGCCGGCCATCGTCAGCCGGGAAGCCTCGCGGATACTGGCCGAGCTGCTGGGTCCGCATCGGGAGGACGAGCTGGTCTCCCATCCCTGGGTGCGGCTGCATATTCTCGCCGTCCGCTGTGCCGGTCTGTGCGGGACCGAGCACCCGCGCCTGCAACTGCTCGGCTTCGCCGCCGCGGCACTCGGCAACCTCGTCAGCCGGCGGCTGCTGGGGCGGCGGCTGACCCGGGTCATTTTCCATAGCGCCGGCAGCGACAGCCCGTTCCGGGAGCTTTCCGACCTGCCGACCATGCATGTGCCGCTGCAGCCGGACAACCTCCGGCCGGCCTTGCTGGCCTCCGGCTCGATCCCGCTGGTGCTGGAGGGCGTAAGGGACATGCCGGGGGCGGAACCCGGCACTTACCGCGACGGCGGCATCATCGACTATCACCTGGACCTGGACTACAGCCGGGACGACGGACTGATCTTCTATCCGCATTTCTACCCGTACATCGTGCCCGGCTGGTTCGATAAGGGACTGCGCTGGCGCCGGGCCACGGTGCGGAATTTCGGCCGCGCCGTCCTGGTGGCGCCGTCGCCGGAACTGGTGGCACGGCTGCCCTACGGCAAGATCCCGGACCGCCGCGACTTCGAACGGCTCGACGATGACGAGCGGATCCGCTACTGGCGCCAGGTAGTCAAGGAAGGAGAACGGCTCGCCGACGAGTTCCGCGAACTGCTGGCGCAGGACCGGCTGGCGGACGTCGCACAACCGTTCCCGGGCGCTGCCTGACGCCAGGCACGCTGCCGGTCGCTGCCAGCCTCAGCGCTGCGCGACGATGCCGACTTCCTGCGGCGGGTGCCGCAACGCCTCCGCCGCGCCCACCAGTGCCGGGTGCTCGGCGCGGATCACATAGCTCGGCACCGCGGCCAGGTAAGCGGAGAAGCGGCCGCGATGCTCGAAGCTGCTGCGGAACGGCGAGCGGTCGAAATAGCTGCCCAGCCGCGGCACGATGCCGCCGCCGATGTACACCCCGCCCCGCGCGCCCAGCGTCAGCACCTGGTTGCCGGCGACGGTACCGAGCATGGCGCAGAAGGTCGCCAGCGCCTCAGCGCAGATCGGACAACTGCCGTCCATGGCCCGCCGGCTGATCTCCGGCGGGGCAAGCGCCTCGGCGACGACGCCATCGACCTCGGCGATGGCGCGATAGAGATTGACCAGCCCTGGCCCCGACACCAGCCGTTCGGCCGAGATGTGGTCGAAACGCCGCGCCAGGACCCCCAGAATGGCCGCTTCGCGCGCCGTGGCTGCCCCGAACGTGGCGTGTCCTCCCTCGCTCTGCAGCGGGATGTGGCGGTCGCCGGCCGGGATCAGCGCTGACATGCCGAGCCCGGTGCCCGGACCGATCAGCGCGATCGGCGCATCCGGCGCCGGCGAACCGCCACCGACCTGATGGCGGTCTTCCGCTCGCAGATACGGGATCGACAGCGCCAGCGCGACGAAGTCGTTCAGCACCAGCAGCGTGTCCAGATCCAGGCGAGCCCGCACCGCCGAGATCGAGAACGACCAGGCATGGTTGGTCATCTGCACCCGGTCGCCTGTCAGCGCCGTCGCCACCGCCACCGCCGCCCGCCGCGGCCGAACTCCGACCTCCGCAACATAGGCTTCGACGGCGGTTTCCAGGCTCGGATACTCGGCGCAGCGCAGCACGCGGATCTCCTCGAGCCGCTCGGCCGGGCCCAGGCTGAGCGCAAACCGGGCGTTGGTCCCGCCGATATCCGCTACCAGCCTGGCGTCATCCGCTGCCGACATCTATCCCCTCCTCCTCTCGCCGCGCCGCCGCGTTCTTCCCATATGGCGCTGCTCGGCGCTGCTTGGAAGCCCGCCTGCCGTGCGCCCCGCCATGCCGCTCGCTCACCGGGCGGCTGCCGGCCACTCGCCGCTCCGGCACTGCCGATCATCCGCGAAGCGGGCGCCTGCCGGAGCACCAGCCTCGATGACCGGCATGCCCGTTGCCGGTTGTATCGCGTCGGTCCGGCCTTATCGACCTATCACCCGATTCACAGCCCGAGGCACAGGCCATGAAGCTTTCATCGTACAGCCGCCAGGAGCTGGTCAACTTGCGGCGCCAGATCGACCGCGAACTGGAATCGCGCCGCCACGGCCGGCAGCGCAACACCCGCCAGGCAGCCGGGAACATCGTCGAGACCTACGGCATCAGCGTCGCCGGCTCGCCCAGCGACGCAGGCAAGCAGGCGCCGCGCAGCGCCAAGGCGGGGCCCGTCTACCGGCATCCGTCCGACCCCGAACTGGCCTGGGCCGGCCGCGGCCGCAAGCCGAAATGGATCAAGGAGTGGGAGGCGGCGGGCCGGCCGCTGGAGCAGCTGCGGCACTGACGGACGCCCGCTTCAACATCAGCGCTTGCTGATACGCAGCGCGGCCCCCACTGTCGGGCACTCCACACGACCAGCCGATGGAGACAACCCGATGGCCTTGCATCTCATGGACGAGAAGGGCGTGCCGCTGGACCGGCAGAAGTTCACCTGGCGGGAGCTCACCCCAGAGCCCATCAGCAAGCTCGACGACGACGCCATGACGCGCGTCAAGGTCATCCTGATGAACGGCATCGAGCACCAGGCAAACCGCTTCTCGCACCACTGCGCGCTGTTCAACGAGCAGCTGCGCCTGCCGCTGGCCCGGATCCGCCGGGTCGAGCACCACCAGGAAACGCTGATCAACTGGCTGCTGCCGCCGGACCAGTCGGGGCTGGAGACCACCATCGCCTACGAGCAGGTGGCGATCGAGGTCACCGCCAGCGTCGCCCAGCACGAGCCGGATCCGTATCTGGCGCAGACCTACCGCTTCGGCATGCTGGAAGACTTCGACCACCTGTACCGCTACTCGGCGCTGCTGGACCGCCTCGAAGGCAAGGACGCCAACAACATCACCCAGTGCTACACCGACATCGCCATGGGACGGCCGACCATCGACCAGCACCGGCATCCCGAAGACGACCTGCGCAAGCACTACGACCGCAACACCGCCGCGCCCATCAGCCGCCTCAACGCGCTGACCATCTTCTCGGCCGAGTACCAGACCCACGACTTCTACCTGAACCTCGGGCCGACCTATGCCGACCCGGTGGCGCGCGCGCTGTACGCCGAGATCCTGTCGATCGAGGAGCAGCACGTCACCCAGTACGGCTCCATCATCGACCCGAACGAAACCTGGCTGGAGAAGTGGCTGCTGCACGAGGCCAACGAGGTCTACAACTACTACTCCTGCCTCCAGGGCGAGCCCAATCCGCGCATCAAGAAGATCTGGGAGCGCTTCCTCGACTACGAGCTCGGCCATCTGCACATGGTCATGGAGCTCTTCAAGCAGCACGAGCGGCGCGACCCGGCCGAGATCCTGCCGGCCGAGCTGCCGGAGCCGATCCGCTACGAAAGCCACCGCGAGTTCGTGCGTCAGGTGCTGA
>JAJUFY010000012.1 GCA_029263635.1 Ectothiorhodospiraceae bacterium
ATGACGACCGGCGCGACATCCTCGGCAGACAGCGAATGCGGCCCCCGCCTGAGCAGATAATCGATCGGATGGCTGTTGTTATCGAATATTTTAATATCGCCGGCCAGCCGGCAATATTTGCCGATAATGACCGAATGGGCGACACTGATAGTCACGCTGTAATTTATAGTCGTTCCTTCCCCGATAACCAGCCGCGCTTTTGCCGGAAACTTCAATCCGACCACCCAGGTCTGCCTGTTGCCGATGGTGACATCGTCGCCTATGTGGATTTCGCCGCTGCCGTAGACCAGCGGCGGCTCCCCTCCCCAGACCACGTTCCGGCCGACGCTGGTGCAGCGATAGGCCATGATCTGGCTGCAGTACTGGTTCTTGACCCAGCGCCAGGCAGCGTGCCGGGCCTGGCGCTCTCCGGCCAGCAGCGCGCCGAGCAGGCGCGACGACGGCAGGGTATAGCCGCGCACGCGCTTCGCGGTCCGGTAGAGCCAGGCATAGAATGGCGTTTCCTGGGCCCTGACCCGGTCGGCGAAGCCGCGCCGCAATCCATGCTCATGCGAGCCGTCGGTGCCCGCCGATGCCCCCCCACTGGCAAGGGGATCGATCTGTCCCTCCGGTGACTTCATTGGCTGACCTCCTGCCGCACTGCCACGCCCTCGCACAAAAGCTGAACGAAACGCTCGTTCTGGCATTCGCGGCGATAGGCGAGCAGTTTCGCCGTGTTGAACTCCGCCTCCTGCGGAGCCGAAACGTATTTGTCGTAGAATCCGGCGAGCGCCGTTACCATTCCGTCTTCATCGCCCGGCGCCACCACCTGCCCGCAACCGGCCTGCCGGATCAGCCAGGCCGAATCGCTGTCCGGCTCGGCGATCAGCAGCAGGTCCCGGCAGGCGGCCAGGCACTCGAACATCTTGGCGGGGATCTGCAATGGCTGGCCCTGGGCGAAGCTGACCAGCACGTTGGACTCCCGCATCAGCCGCTGGATCTCGGCGAACGGCAGCTGCAAATGCGCCGAAACGCAATCCTGCAGCCCTCGCTCGGCCAGCCATCGGTTGAGATCGATGCCGCGCCAGGTCACGACCGGCCCGAACATGCGGAACCGGAAGCGCCCGCGGTCGACGCCGGGCTGCGCCAGAAAACGGGAAATGGCATTCAGGAGCGGCAACGGATCGCGGTTGTAATAGAGCGAACCGGCGTAGATAAGCTCCAGCCTGCCCTGCGGCGGCAGCGAGCGTTCCAGCTCCTGGTCGAAGCCATTCAGCACCAGCCGGATATCGCAGCCGGGATATCGACCCCGCAGCAGTTCGGCGTAGCCAGGCGTCGTGACGGTGACGGCGTCGGCGGACTTCAACGTCCGGCGCTCGAGGCAGCGGTTGAGCCGGCGACTGACGCTGCTGTGCAGATCCGGCCGGCCATGATTCTGGTCGCACCAGGGGTCCCGCAGGTCCATGATCCAGCGACTGCGCAGCAGCGGCCTGGCCAGCAGTACCGCCAGGTGCGCGCTCATGGGCGGGCCTGAGGAGATGACGACATCGAACGGCTGCCGGACCGCAAGCAGCGCGGCCCGCATGCCGGCCGCCGCCGCCCAGAGCTTGTGCTCGTCCACCAGCTGCTCCAGCGAATGGAACAGGCGTTTCAGCTGCTGCAGCAAGGTTTCCCGGGTCGGCAGTTCCCCTGGCCCCTGGTCGCCGCTCGTAGAGGAATCCGGCCCTACTCCCCGCAGACGCTTGATCCAGGCCAGCAGGGCCGGCAGCAGCTTCGGCAGCTGCCTCACCTCGATCCGCCGCAGGCCGGGAAGATCCAGCGCCAGCGCCGGATCCACCACTGCATCCTCGTAATCCGGCCGCGCGGCGATCACCACCACCTCATAGCCCGCCTGGCACAGGTAGCGGGCGAGCTCCGACATCCGCCGGGCCCCCACCGCGGCATCGGGGTAGAAGTGAAACGAGACGATCAGGATACGCTTGACCATGTCCTGCTCAGGCACTCCGGCGCGGCATTTCATCTGGCGCTGGTCGCACCACTGTGTCCCTGGTTGCAGCCATCCCTGGCTGGCCTCTTCGCTTGCAGCAATGAACGGGCAGGCTGCGCGGCCTGCCGACAGTCCGCTCTCGGCCGATTCCAATCAGCCGCTGGTACCGGCCTGCCGGTGCCCTGCCTCCAGCATCAGCGCATCGGCATAGAACTTGGCCGCCCAGTTCAGATACTGATACTTGCCGTACCAGCCGTAGATCGGCTGCGAGCCCTTGATGCCGCCGGCAATGTTCGGATCACCGACCAGCACCTGGGTGCGCTTGACCTGTTCGATCAGCGCCACGGCACGATTGCGCCAGCGCCGCTCGCCGGTAATTTGCGCCAGCCGGAACCACACCACCGCCAGCTGTGCTTCGCCGGTCAGGCAGCGCCAGCGCGTGGTCGGCACCCAGTGCCGGTCGTAACGGCCGTGCATCTGGCCATGCCGTTCGAAGGCTCGGGCCAGGTGTTCGCAGGCCACCGCCACCAGGTCCAGCGCTCGCGGCCGGCCGACCAGCAGGCCGGTTTCCAGCATGCCCTGCGCCGTATAGGCGATCGTGTGCAACAGCGGCCGGGTCGGATCGGTCAGGCAGTTATCGGGCACCCAGCCATTCGGACGGGCCCGGCTCAGCAGGTAGGCGAGGTTGCTCTCGGCCGCGGCCCGGTAACGCGCATCGCCGGTCGCCTCCGCCAGCAGCACCAGGGCCCAGGCCGTGCGGATGTTGTAGCAGTACGAATCCGGCTTCGGTATCGGCGAACAGAAGGCGCTCAGGTTGCGGCGCCAGGCGCCGTCCGGGTCCTGGTTGCTGCAGAGGAAGTCTCCGGCCCGAATCGCTGCGTCCAGATAGCGCGGGTCGCCGGCAATGCCGTGCGCGGCCAGCCAGCCGAAGATCACCTGGCCGGTATTGAAGATCGCCGGCGTCGGCGGATCGGCTACCGTGCCGCCCTGGACCGCCCCGCTCGGCATCTGCACATCGATTTCCCAATCCGCCATCCGCAAGGCGCGGTCGATGTATTCGCGCTGGTCGACGAACCGGGCGAAGTCGATGAACGTGGGAATGATGTAGCCGGTCGTTTCCGGATAGGAGGCGCCCCAGCCGGTCTTGATGTGATACATCCTGGCCACGCCGCCATCGGGGCTGGCATCCTGCGCCCGGCACAACCAGCCCATCACCGCATCGAGGTGCGCTTGCGCATGCTGCGGCTGCGTACGCCTCAATCCCAGGAAGTCGGTGACCGAGTGGACCAGCATATCCATCCGCTTATTCCTCATTCTTGATGGAAAGAGAAATCCGGCTGACCGGCTCTATCCCGAAACCGATTTTGAACCGAAAAAGGCCGTACTCGTCGTGATTCTTAGAGATGGCGTCGGCGGGCACGCCTCCAAAGTGCAAAACGCCGAAACCGCGGCGCACATAGAGTTCGCCCAGTTCCCAGAACAGCCGCAGCGACGCGTTCAGGCGGTAGCCGGCCGGCGAGCTGGCCCCGATCATGTAGAACGCCATGCCGTCGCACTCCAGCATGTAGGCGTGCGACAGCAAGGTGCCAGCGCGGTCGTAGAGTCCGTACAGATGGCCGATGCCCGACCGGGTCAGGGTTCTGTCGAGGGTGCGGTAGTAGCGGTAGAGCTGCAGGAGCTGTGCGAGCGGCAGCTCCTGCCCGCGGCGGCGAGCCCAGGCGACATGCAGCCACGCCATCCGCTCAGCCGGCCAGCTGCCGATCTTCCTGATCGCCAGATCCCGCTGCAGGAGTTTCCTGAGGTTGCGCCTGTGGCCGCTGCCCAGTGCGCGGAACCGCTGCTCGGTGCCGCCGCCGAGATCCCAGACGAACTCCAGCCGTTCCTGAATCGTTGCCGCCGGCGGCCGGCGGTAGCCTTCGGCCCCGCTGGTGAAGGAGCCGATCCGGACCTCGGCGATGCCCTCCATCCGCAGCCAGTCGACCAGCCGGCAGGCCAGCTCCGGATCGGCCGTCGCTGCGAGGGCAGGGAAAGACAGCAGCTGGAGACTCCTGCGCGGCGTCTCGCGCAGCACCGCTCCCAGCGCCACCGGCGGGCCGCCCTCCCTTTGCAGCACGATCCCGACCGGCCGGCCGTTACCGTAGGCATGCGCCTTCAGCAAGGGCTGCCGGTGGAACATGCCCGGGACGGTCCGGCTGGCCAGGGTCTCCCAGCCGGCGGGGTCGGTCGCGACATCGAACCATGTGAACGCCGAAGCCGGACTGCCGGACTGGCGAATGCCGGGCATGCCGAGCGCGATACTGGTCATGGATTAGGTGCCTCCCTGCGCCTGAGCAGAACCAGATGCTGCTTGATGCTGGTGATGTGTTCACGCAGCAGCCAGCCCATGACGCCCGCATACGTCACGGCGCCGGCTGCCACGCTGCAGCCGAAGCGGAGCGGCATGGACGCCTCCTGCATGAGTTCGCGCACCGCCGCCACCACCACGACCATGACCGCCGAGGCCGCCGCGGCCGGAGCCGCCGAGCGGATCAGCGGCCACCAGCCGAGGCCGAGCTCGCGCAGGCACTGCTGGCCGAGGTAGATGAACGGGATGGGATAAGCCAGCAGCCAGGCCGCCACCACGCCCTCCAGCCCGGCCACATGGGCGCCGACCAGGAAAGCCGGCGGCATGATCAGCAGCGCCAGCAGGTTGAAACGGATCACCACCTCGGGCTTGTCGCGGGCGAACAGCACCGCCGGCATGGGGGTGGAAGTCAGCCGCAGGGCGCTCAGCAGGCACAGCGCCTGCAGATAAGGGACGACCGGCGACCATTTTTCGGTCAGCAGCAGGGGGATCGCGTCGCGCGCCACCGAGGCCATGCCGAACACGATCGGATAGCAGACGATCAGCAGGTAGCGGTGCAGATTCAGGAACAGCTCCCGCGACCTGGCATCGTCCCCCTGCAGCCTGGCCATCGCCGGAAACATCACTTGGCTGAAGACGTGCCCAATCTTGTCGAGCGGCAACGCGGCCAGCTGGAAGGCGATCGAGTAATAGCCGAGCAGGCGCTCGCCCAGCGTCTTGCCGATGGCCAGCACCGCCGACCAGTGCCAGCCCGAGTAGAGCAGCGTGGTGCTCATGTACTTGATGCCGAAGCGGATGGTGCCGTAGACCTCGCTGAACGGAAACTGCGGCTTGGGCACCCGGCGCAGCAGCGGCAGGTAACCGACCGCCATCACCACATTCGAGACCACCGGTCCCCAGGCAAGGCTCCAGACTCCGTAGCCGGCCAGCGCCAGTACCACCACCGTCACGGTCATCATCAGGTGCGCGCCCATCTCCACCAGGGAGCGGTAGCGGAAATCCATCCGCCGCATGGCGATGGCAAGCGGCACGGTCTTCAGGGCGCCGAAGATCAGCCCCAGCGAGAAGATCCTGAGCAGATCGGTCAGCTGCGGCATCTGGTAGAAATAGGCGATGACCGGCGCCGCCACGAACATCACCAGATAGCCGCCGATTCCCAGCGCCAGGCTGATATAGAAAATGCCGTCCTCTTCCCGCTTCGAGATCTCCGGCTTCTGTATCAGGCCATGGGCCAGCCCCATGTCCGTGACCAGGATCAGGATCTCGATGAACACGGCGCCGGCGGCCACCATGCCGTAATCGGACGGCGCGATCAGACGGGCGACGAACAGGGTCGCTACCCAGGAGGCCAGCTGGACGACGATCTTGGTGGCCCCCTGCCAGGCAAAGCCGGAGAACAGCCCCCTGCGGATCGCCGAGGCGTCCATGGGCTTTTCCTGCCGGTCGGGCGCGGCCTCGGGTTGCTGGCCCTTCATGGCAGGTTCCTGACGATGTGCGGCCCGAGCAGGTTGGCGATCGGCACAGGCAGCCGCTGCCAGCTGCGGATGGCGAGCCGGTATCTGGGATTGTCGGGCGTGAGCCTCGGCAGCGGCCGGCCCTCGGCCAGCCAGTAGTGCCAGTACAGCTGGCGCGGCTGCGCTCCCCATTGCCTCTTGAAACGGTAGGTCCCGCTGTCGATCGAGGAGCGGCCGAAATCGAACACCCGGCAGCGGGCCTCGATCGCGACGCGCAGGGCCTGCCAGTACATCAGCATGTTCACCGCCAGGCGGTTGAACTCCTGCAGCGAGGAGGCCCAGGGGATTTCCCTGCGGTCGCCGGCCTGCAGCAGGAAGCCCGCTGCGGCCGGCCGGCGCCGATAGCGCACCAGCACGATCCGCGTCTGTGCCGGGAACGTCTGGACGATGCGCTCGAACAGCCGCCGCGGGTATACCGGTGTCCCCAGATCGCGCATGTTGCGGCTGAACACCTGGTAGAACGGCCCGACCAGCTCGCTCCCGCCAACCACCGTCTCGACGCCCGCTTCCTTCAGCGGCCGGCGGATCTGGGACCGGAGCTTGCTGCCGAAAGCCTTCCAGAGCGCCTCGGGATCCGCCGGCAGCGGCAGCTCCATAGCCACCTTGTCGGTGCGTACCGGCCATCCGCCGCCCCATGCCACCGTGTCGCGGAACTCGATGTGGCTGGAACCGAGCGCTGCCGCCTTCGCTGCCGCGGCCTGCATCAGCTGCCTGGCGACTGCCGGACTGTCCGCCAGCGCACCGCCGTAATTCACGTACGGCAGCGACACCATGTAGTCGCCGAACAGCCGGCTGCGCAGCCTGGTCAGAGGCAGGACGCCCACCAGCCGCGCACCCTCCCAGGCCGCCCAGTAGCTGCTGGCGTGCCCGAACAGGCCCTCCACCAGCCGTCCCCAGCGGGACTGGTGATACAGGCTGCCCGCCGGGTGCGCCGCAACATAGGCATCCCACGCCGAACCGGGGACGACCGGTTCGATCCGCAGGCCGGCGCCGGTCTTCTGCCGCTGTTCCGGCAAGCCGGCCGACACGGGTTGCACGTGTTCCATCGGTGATCGCTCCCTGAGCCGCGCTGCTTCGACGCTACTTGCCAGTGCCTGCCGTCGCTGCGGCGATTTCGGCGACCGGCTCCAGCAGCAGCGGCGGCAGCTGGAGATAGCGGGTCGCTCGCCGCTTCGCCTCGATGTCGCGATACACCAGCCGTGCCTGCTCGACGTCGACGGCCAGCGCCGCAGCCAGCTCTTCGACCGGGATGCCGTGGTTATAGGCCCACAGCGCCAGATCCATCTGCTGGTAAGGCAGCGCGAAATAAAATTCGTCCTGCCCCTGCGGCAGGCTGTAGGTATCGGTGGTGGGGACCGCCGCGCAGATCTCCGGCGGCAGCCCCAGATGCCGGGCCAGGGCATAGACCTGGCTCTTGTAGAGGTGGGCGATCGGCTTGACGTCGGCGGAACCGTCGCCGTTCTTGACGAAGAACCCCTGGTCGTACTCCAGCCGGTTGGGGGTGCCGATCACCGCGTAATTCAGCCGGTCGGCATGGAAGTATTCGATGGTCTTGCGGATCCGCTGCTTATAGTTGGTCGCGGCGACGATCTGCAGGTATTCCCTGACGCCCAGCCGGCGCTGCCGTTGCTCGCCGGCCGGCGACTGCACCACCAGCTGGAAGTGGTTGAACTGCCCGCGAACGCCGCCGGCGATCACGATCTTGCTCTTCCAACCCTCGCCGTATTCTGGGAAGACGGCGCGGATGGCGTCATCCCGCCAACGATAGCAGCCGATCGCTTCCAGCACCGGCCCGATGTCCTGCACCACATACTCGATACCGAGATGCCGGGCCAGCTGCTCGCCGCGTGCCAGGCTGCCGGGCGACGAATCCCGCTCCGGCAGCAGCAGGCCCAGCACCCGTTCGGCACCCACCGCTCTCGCCGCCAGTGCCGCCGAGACCGAGCTGTCGATGCCGCCTGAGATGGCCACCACCAGCCCGCGCCGTCGCAGCTCGTCCCGCAGCATGGTCCGCAGGTAGCGCGCGATCCGCTCCGCCTCGGCGGCTGCGTTCAGGCTCAGACACTCGGCGTCCAACCGTGGACGGATCTGCATGGTCATTCCTTCATCCCCCCGTCTGTTGTCCTTCCGGCTCTATCAGCGCCAGCCGCCGGATCTTTCCCGATGCGGTTCGCGGCAGGGCGGCGGTGAAAACCACCTGCTTCGGCACCTTGTACAGCGGCAGATGCCGGCGGCAGTGGGCGAGCACCTCGCGCACACCGAGCTGCGCGTCCGGTTGCGGCACCAGCCAGACCTTGATCGTCTGTCCGAGCAGCGGATCCGGTACGCCGGCCGCTGCCGCCTCGGCGACCCCATCGAGCCGCAGCAGCACGTCCTCGATCTCAGCGGGACTGACGCGGTGCGCGCCGGTCTTGATCAGTTCGCTGGCGCGGCCGTGCAGGTAAAGAAAGCCCTCTTCGTCCAGTCGGCCCAGGTCGCCGGTCCACAGCCAGCCGTCGCGCAGCACCTGGCGGGTGGCGCCGGGATCGTTCCAGTAGCCCAGCATCACGCCCGGGCCCCGCACGCAGACATGGCCGATGCGGTTCGGCGCCAGCGGCTGGCCGGCGGCATCGACCACGCGCAGTTCGGTATCGGCAATGGGCCGCCCCACCGAGCCGAGCTTGTCCAGGAGCCGCTCGGGCGGCAGGTAGGTCAGCCGCGAACAGGCCTCGGTCTGGCCGTACATCACGAAGAACGCGGCTTGCGGCAGCTGCTCGCGCACCCGCAGGATGTCGGCTGCCGCCATCGCCCCGCCGGCCTGGGTCAGATAGCGCAGCGATGCCAGCGGATAGCGATCGAGCCGGGTACGCGACAGCAACAGCGCATAGGTCGCGGGGACGCCGGAGAAACCGGTCGCCCCTTCGGCTGCCATGCACTCGAGAATGCGGTGGGGATAGGCGAAGCCAGGCTCGATGATGACGGTCGCGCCTGCTGCCAGATGGGTGTGCAGCACCGAATTGCCGTAGGAGTAATGGAACGGCAGTACGTGCAGAATCCGGTCGCTGGGCGTCAGGCGCAGATAAGCGACCACCGCCAGCACATTGCTGACCAGGTTCCCATGGCTCAGCAACACCCCCTTGGGGGCGCCGGTCGTGCCGGAGGTATAGAGAATGGTGGCTGGCATGGCCGGCTCGACAGGCAGATCCGACAGCTCCCCGCCAGCATCGCTCGCCGTCCACATGCCGAAGCCGGCGGCTGGCAGCAGCCGGCAAGCGGCGGATCCGATCGCTGCGCGGGCCGGCTCCTCCAGGCCTGAACCGCTGATCAGGAAACGGGCTTCGCAGTGCCGCAGCAGGCCGCCGATGGCGGGCGGCTTGGCGTCGGCGTTGAGCGGCACCGCCACCGCGCCGGCCGCCAGCGCACCGTAATAGGCGGCGACATATTCCGGCGAGGCCCTGAGCAGCAGAGCGACCCGCTCCCCGGGTTGCAGGCCTTGTTGCCGCAGCCGCTGCGCGACCGCCATGCAGGCTCGCCACAACTCGGCATAGCTGATGCGACGCTCGGCCTGCACCAGCGCCTCGGCCGAAGGCCGTTGCCGAACGGAGCGTGCCAGCAGATCGACCAGAGAGCGTGGCATGGCTCAGGCGATGGCGCGCTTGCGTTCGACAAAGGCGGCGATCCGGCGCACGGAGTCGAGGTTCTCCGGCACCATGTCCTCGTCGTCGACCCGGACCCCGAACTCCTGCTCGAGGAAGAAAATCACCTCCATGATTCCGGTGGAATCGATGATGCCTCGCTCTATCAGCGACTCATCGTCATCCAGTGCTGTTTCGTCGTCCGTGAATAAATAATTTTCGAGAATGTAGGCCCTGATTTTCGTTGCTGCTGCCATTTCATGCCCCGGGTGCGCTCTGCTGGCGCGAATCGTTATTTGTTTCCGGCGCTGACCGCACCGGCCGACCTTCGACGAAGGTCTCATGCCACAACTGAGTCGACAGGATGCCGATCAGCGCCATGCCGTCCTTGGCGCCGATCGCCCGCCCCTGCCGGATCTTGGCGACCAGCCGCCCGACCCGCTGCGGGTCGAAGTACCCGCTGCGCCGCACGGCGTCCGGATCGAGCAGGGCCATCACGTAATCCGGCGTGTGGCCGGAGAAGAAAGCTGCAATATCCGGAGAGCGGTAAGGCTGCTTGTAGCGATCCCGAATCTCGCGAGGCAGGTAGCGCCCTACCGCTTTCTTGAGCAGATACTTCTCATTGAGCGCCTTCATTTTCAGATGTGGTGGCAACTGGGCCGCGAATTCAATGAGCCGGTGATCGAGAAACGGAAACCGGCCTTCCACCGCGTTCGCCATCAGCATCCGGTCGCCCTGCACGGACAGCAGATAGCCTGGCAGCAAGGTGGTCATCTCCAGGTACTGAGCGCGCTGCAGCGGTGCCCAGCTCGCCATGGCGGCCGGCAGGTCGCGCTCCAGCGCTTCCACCGCGCTGTCGCGGAGCGCGTCCTTGAGATCGTCGGAGAAGAATTCCTTGCACATCGCCGTGGTCGTCCAGCGCGGCAGATGCGAAAAGCAGGGGTGCCGCCACCGGTGCAGGTCGCGGCCGAAGAAGCGCTGCAGATAGGCCAGCCCCTGTTGCTGCGATAGATCCAGGTACGGATACAGCCGCTTGAGCAGCAACGGCCGCCATGCCGACTCCGGCTGGCGGGCCCAGAACTGGCGGACCTTGGCTTCCTTGAAGATGTCGTAGCCGCCGAGCACCTCGTCGGCGCCCTCGCCGGTCAGCACCACCCGATAGCCTTCCCGGCGCACCAGCTCGGAAAGCATGGCCATCGGCACCGGCGCCGTTCGCAGCATGGGACTTTCCGCGTGCCAGACAGCGGCCGGGAGCCGCCCGGCGATATCGCTGCCGCTGCAGCGTACGGCGCTGTGGCGGGCCCCCAGGTGGTCGATCATGCGCTGCTGGAAGCGGCCTTCGTCGAGCGCCGCGTCGGCGAACCGGATCGAGAAGATGCGCAGAACGCCGCCTGCCTCGCGCCGGATCAGCGCCGCCAGCGCCGAGGAATCCAGCCCGCCGGAGAGGTAGGCGCCGACCGGCACATCGGCGCGCAGCCGCAGCCGCACCGCGTCCAGCAGCAGCTCGTGCAGCTGCTCTGCCAGTACCTCAGGCGGCTCGTCGCGGTAAGGGCCGTCGGCTGCCGGGAAGGCCCAGTGCCAATAGCGGCGGCGACGGCAGCGGCCGTCCTGGACCACCAGCATTTCTCCGGGCGCGACCTGCTCGATGCCCTGGAACAGGGTCCGCGGCGCCAGCGGCGCCCAGAACGTGAACAGCTGGTCCAGCGCCAGCGGATCCAGCGCCGGCGCCCGCGGCAGCAGCGGCAGCAGCGCCTTCGCCTCGGAGCCGAACAGCAGCCGACCGCCGCTGACGCTGACATGCAGCGGGACGATGCCGGGACGGTCGCGCACCAGCAGCAGTTTGCGGCGCAGCACGTCCCAGAGGGCAATGGCGAACTGGCCGTTCAGGTGATGGACGAAGGCTTCGCCATGCTCCTTATAGAGATGGACGATGACCTCGGTATCGCTGTCGGTGCTGAAGCGATGGCCGCGCGCGCGCAGCTCCCGCCGCAGTTCCCGATAGTTGAAGATCTCGCCGTTGCAGACCACCCAGACCGAGCCAGCCCGGTCGCCGATCGGCTGCCCGCCGCCGGCCGGATCGATCACGGCCAGCCGGGCCTGGGCGAGCCCGACGTCGGCGCCGAGGTAATAGCCGCGGCCGTCCGGCCCCCGGTTCTGCAGCGGCTCCAGCATGGCCGCGAGTTCGACCCGGCTGACACGCCCGTGGCCGTGAAGATCGACGATCCCTGCGATTCCGCACATCTGTCCGCCGCTCCCTGGCAGTGATCATGGCATTCCTGCTTCAGCCGCTATCCGCCGCCAGCGCTGCGGCTGGGGCCTGGGCTGCCGGCGGCAGCAGCCCAAGCGCCTCCAGGACCCGGCCCACCGTGGTGAAGCCGAAGTCGCCCAGCAACCGGCGCAGCCGGCTCTCGCATTTGCCGAGGTTGTTGTAGTGACGGAACGAGGACAGCAGCCCTGTCTTCACCCGCGGCTGCCCCGGGTCGATCTCCCAAGGGTGCAGATAGAAGATGAACGGTCGCTGAGCACGGCGGTTGATGCTGGCAAGCCCGGCCCGGGTCAGGCCGTAAGGGTAGAGGCGGAAATAGCCACCGCCGGCGATGGGCAGACGGTATCGGCCCAGCTGCCAGGTGGACAATGGGAATTCGATCAGCGTCTGCCCGGACGGGGTCTGTAGCCGGTGCGGCCAGCGCGGCGTGCCGGGAATCCCGTAGCGGTCGTGGCGGACCGGGAAGATGCTGGAGTCCCAGACGAAGCCGAGATCGGCGAGGATGTCGAGCGCCCAGAGCGACTGCCGGGTGATCGAATAGCTGGCGGCCCGGTAGCCGAGCACCGGCTGCTGGATCTGGTCCTCCAGCAGCGCCTTGGCGCGCTGTGTCTCCTGCCGGAATTCGTCGGGCTGTTGCCGGTAGATCAGCTGATGGCTGTAGCCGTGCGAAGCGATCTCATGGCCTGCCGCGGCGATCTCCCGCACCAGCTGCGGATGCCGCTCAGCCACCCAGCCCAGCACGAAGAACGTGGCCTGCAGCTGGTGCGCGGCGAACAGGTCGAGCAGCCGCCGGGTGTTGCGCTCGACCCGGCTCTCCAAGCGGTCCCAGTCGCGGCGGTCGATGGCCGAGGCGAGCGCCGCGACATGGAAATAGTCCTCGACGTCCACCGTCATCGCGTTCAGCATGCCGCCGCCCTCACTGCCGCCGCCGCAGGTCGTCGCTGAGCTCGCGCAGCCGCTCTTCGATCAGCCGCATCTTGCCCATCAGCCCGGCCGACATCTTCGGCATGAACTCGTACAGGCGGTTGACCTTGTCGCCGACGTCCGATGGCAGCTGCACCGCTGCCATGCCGGCCGCCATCACCGTCGGCGGCGGCGTCGCCATCACCGCCTGATTGGTGGATTCGGCCCGCCGCGCGCGCTGGGTCGGGCGGTCCCGGAACGGCACCCAGCCCAGCTCGTCGATGGAGGCGCGGATGACATCCTCGTCCACCACCTGCCGCTCGTCGACATAGGCGGTCAGCAGCGCCATGTCGCACATCGAGTTGATCAGCCGCGGGATGCCGCCGGTGTATTCGTAGATCAGCGGGAACGCATCGTCGGCGACGATCTCCCGCTCGCCGGCGCCCGCCACCCGCAGGCGGTGGCGGATGTATTCCTTGGTTTCCGACAGTGACAGTGCGCCGAGGTGGAAGCGCAGTCGCACCCGCTGCGCCAGCTGCTCGAAGCGCGGCGAATCGACCACCTGCGCCAGTTCCGGCTGACCGGCCAGGATGATGCTGAGCAGCTTGTCCTTGTTGGTTTCCAGCCCAGACAGCAGGCGCACTTCCTCCAGCACCTTGTCGCTCAGGTTCTGCGCCTCGTCGATGATCAGCAGCACTCGCCGGTTCTGGCGGTACATGTCGATCAGGAAGTCGTTGATCTGGTTGAGCAGCTCGACCTTGCCGGTGCCGAACCGCTCGGCCCCGAACTCGGTGAGCACCGCCTGCAGGAATTCGGTTTCGTTGAGCTGGGTCTGGAAGATCTTCGCCACCAGGACGTCGCGCGGCAGCTCCGCCACCAGCTTGTTGATCAGGGTGGTCTTGCCGGCGCCGATCTCGCCGGTGACGACCACGAAGCCGTCCCGGCTGAGCACGGTGTAGTCCATGTACGCCTTGGCGCGGGCATGGGCGCGGCTCATGAAGAGGAAGTCGGCATCCGGTGTGAGCCGGAATGGCGCTTCGGTCAGGCCGTAATAGTCGAGATACATGGCATCACCTCGTAGGGGCCCAGGAAGGCCGATCGCCATAGCGCAGCTCGACCAGGGCAATGATTTCGTTGAAGTCGTGCCCGGCCGCGTTGCTGTCCTGCCATTCGTCGCGCAGCTCGAAATCGATCGTGATCCGCCGGCTCAGGCGGTGGAAGGCGCCGATTCCCAGCACCCCGCGTCGGTCCTTTCGGTCAATGAGGCCGAAATCGACATGCTCATAGCGGCCGAACAGCCGGCCGACCCAGGCCGGCGCGAACGGATAGCCGATGTGCAGGGCAACCCCGGCCGCCTCCTCATCGAATACCGACTCCTGGTAATCCTCGTCGCGCCAGAAGGCGCGGATGTCGGTGCCCACTCCCCGCCAGCGGCTGAAATAGAACAGCTCGGCATAGCGCTCCAGGGCGATGTCCTGGCTGACGGCGGTGCTGTGCGGATCGACGTCGAAGCGGCCGCCGCTGGAGGCGAGCAGCCGGCCGCCGCCCTCCGTCAGTTGCGAGGACAGCCGCAGGCCCGTCTCTCCCTCGCGCGGCAGCGCCCGGCGCAGCGTCAGGCGGGCGAGCGGCTCGTCGACGGCCTCCGCGCCGTCACGCTCGATGCGGGAATAGCCCCCTTCCAGCAGCAGCTCGGTCAATATCGAGGACCAGCGGTAGCCGACATAGGCGTCGGTGCGGTCGAAATCCCGGATGGTGATGCCGAGCACGTCGGTTGCACCGGGGTGGTCGTAGTCCGCATGCATCCGCTCGCCGTGCAGATAGAGCTCGCCGTCCGGCGACAGCCGCCGTATCGCCCGCGCGTAGCCGGCCAGCCGCTGGTTGTCGCCGGCGGTCTCCTCGTAATAGAAATTCCCGTAGCGGGCGCCAAGCTGCAGGGTATAAAGCCGGGCGAACCGGAAATACAGGTCCGGACCGGTCCACAGGACATTGGTGTCCTGCCGGTTATCGGGGCTGATGGTCTCCAGCGGATTGACGGTGGCCTGCTGGAAGTAGTCCTCGAAATGCCAGTTGAGCCGCTGCGGCAGGATCATCCAGTCTGCCAGCGCCGCCAGCGACAGCAGGATCTCGTCGCCCACCGTGTCGTTGATGTACTGCCGGCTCTCGACGAGGGCGGCGAGCTCGGCGGTCAGGTTGGCAGCTTCCTCGCGTGCCGAGATGCCTCCCCAGACAATGCCGGTCAGCTCCTCTTCTTCATTCCGTTCGGTCCGCAATATGTTTGAGCTGTATTCCCCGGTGACGCCGGTCGTCAGATCCAGCCGCACCGCCTGGGCGACAGGCGTCGCCCAGGCGGCGGCCAGCACGACCGGCAAGACACCAAAGCGCAACCGGTTGGAGCGCGTCATCCCACCCCCCCTTCGATCCCTCGAATCATGGCAGCCGTTGCTCAGGCGTAGGTTTGCGTCGGCCGCCGGGTCGAAAACAGCGGTACCCGCACCTCGTTGTTGAGCACGCAGCCGACCAGCTTCTCCTCGCCGATCGCGATGGCTGCATCCGCGACCTGAGCAGGTGTGGTCTTGCCGTACGGCACGACCAGCAGGGTGTGATCGGACAGCTCGGAAAGGATGCGCGTATCGGCGCTGTCCTTGACCGGCGGAGCATCGATGATGATGTAGCGCTCCCGGTAGCGCTGGCGCAGGCTGGTGATGAGGTGGCCGAGCTGCGGCGCGGTGAAGTACTCCATGGCCGACCGGCCCTGGGTGCCCGTCGGGATCAGCCGCACCCGCGGGATCCCGACCGGATGGATGATCCGCTCCACATTCGGCTCCTGGCCGGACAGGTAATCGGTGAGCCCGGCAGCCTCGCCTTCGGTCTGCAGCAGGGCATCCAGCGACGGCTGGCGGAGGTTGCAGTCGATCACCA
>JAJUFY010000190.1 GCA_029263635.1 Ectothiorhodospiraceae bacterium
CCGCTACATGGACATGGCCCTGTACGCGCCGGGGCTTGGCTACTACAGCGCAGGGGCGACCCGCTTCGGCGCGGCAGGCGATTTCGTGACCGCGCCGCTGGTCTCGTCGCTGTTCTCGCGCACCCTGGCGCGCCAGTGCGGCGAGTGCCTTGCCGCACTCCAGGCGCCGGTCTTGCTGGAGCTGGGCGCCGGCAGCGGCGACATGGCCGCCGATATCCTCACGGAACTGGCCGCGCTCGGGCAGCTGCCCGAGCGCGACCAGATCCTGGAGGGGTGCGCCGCGCGGCGCGAGCAGCAGCGTGTAACGCTGGCGCGCAAGGCGCCGCAGCTGGCCGACCGGGTCCAATGGCTCGACCGGCTGCCGGCCGAGCCGGTCGAGGGCGTGCTGCTGGCGAATGAAGTGCTGGACGCGCTGCCTGTGCAGCGCTTCCGCCTGGACGGCGACTCGGTGCGGGAGCTGACCGTGACGCTCGACGGCGAGCGGTTCGCCTGGGCCGAGCGGGATGCTCCGGAGCCCCTGCGCCGCGCGGTCGAGACGGTGCTTGCCGCGCTGGAGGAGCCGCTGCCGGCCGGGTATGTCTCCGAGTACTGTTCGCGGCTGGCGCCGTGGCTGGCCAGCCTGGCGGATGTGCTGGCACGCGGCGTCATGCTGTTCATCGATTACGGCTACCCTCGGGCCGAGTACTATCACCCGCAGCGCGGCATGGGTACGCTGATGTGTCATTACCGCCACCGGGCGCATGGCGACCCGCTGATCCTGCCGGGGCTGCAAGACATCACCGCCTTCGTCGATTTCACCGCGGTGGCGGACGCGGGCGTCGCGGCGGGACTGGAGGTGTTGGGTTTCACGTCGCAGGCGCAGTTCCTGCTGGCGGCAGGCCTGCTGGAGCTGTTGCAGGAGATGCCGGTGGAGCCGGGCTCGCCGGAGGGCCTGGCGTTGGCGCAGCAGGTGAAGACCCTGACGCTGCCTGGCGAGATGGGCGAGCGTTTCAAGGTGCTGGCGCTCGGGCGCGGCTATGACGGTCCATTAACCGGATTTTCACTCTCCGATCAGCGCGCTCGGCTATAGTCGCGGGCGCCTGTCGGCAAGAGCTGGCCGGAAGGTTTACGGCGGAGTTTATGGAAAACGCGAAGCGGCAGAGCACCGTCCTGGTGGTCGACGATCACGATCTGGCGCGGGCCGTGCTGACGCATATCCTGGAGTCGGCCGGCTACGCCGTCATGGCAGCCGAGAATGCCGAGCAGGCGTTGAGGATGGCAGCCGAGACGGCGCCGGATGCCTTCATCATCGACGTCGAAATGCCGGGCATCAACGGCTACGAGCTCTGCGAGCGGCTGCGCGGCGACAGCCGCTACCGCTTCATCCCTATCATCATGATGACGGCCTTCGACCAGGCGTCGGTGCTGCGGCGGGCTTTCGCGGCCGGCTGCGACGACTTCTTCAGCAAGCCGCTGGAGCCGACGGTGGTGATCGCCCGCCTCAACGGCCAGCTGCAGAAGTACGAAATCTTCCAGCAGCTGGACCGGATGCGGCGCAATCTGGCCCGCTACATCTCGCCCCGGCTGCGCCGTCTGATCGAGCAAAGCGACAAGCCGAGCGAGCAGCTGCCGCCGCAGGAGCGCGAGGTCTGCATCCTGTTCTCGGATATCCGTGGTTTCACGGCGCTGTCACAGACCATCCCGCCGGCCCTGCTGTTCTCCACCATCAGCAAGCAGCTCGGCGCGCAGGTGGACGTGGTGTACCGCCATCGCGGCTACGTCGACAAGTTCGGCGGCGACGGCATCATGGCGGTGTTCGACGGCGAGAGCATGGCGACCGACGCATGCTGCTGCGCGCTGGAGATCATGCGGCTGGCGGAGGAGACGGCGTCCAGCGACGAACCGCCGATGCCGGTCGGCATCGGCATTCATCTGGGGACGGTGGTCGAGGGCAACATCGGCACCGGCCAGCACCTCGACTACTCGGTGATCGGCAACACCGTCAACCTCGCCGCCCGGCTGTGCGGCTATGCCCACTCACGAGACATCATCGTTTCCGAGACGGTACGCGAGGCGGTGGGGGACGACCCGCAGTTGCGGTTCGTGGACCCGCAGCAGGCCCACATCCGCGGTCTGCGCAACCCGATCGCGCTGTACCGGCTGGCCGGGCCGGATGAGCTGCATCAGTCTGCCGCGGCCCGCTGAGCCCAGCGCTCTTTGACGGCAGCGATGCGGGCGATCCGCTCCCGTCGCACTGCTTCCGCGATCTTCAGGCCGCGTAGCCCCTGTGCCGCGAACTGGCCGCCGTTGACCGCGCTGGCGGCCGCATACGCCTGGTGCAGATAATCCCGCTGCGGGTAGGGCCTGTCTTCCAGGCCGGTGCGGCCGCGGGCGTCGGCCTCGCAGGCGAGCACGAACTGCTCGACGCGTTCCGGCCGGCGGAATGCATCCAGCTGCTCGAACAGCCTGAGCACGGTCTGCGGGCGCAGTTCCAGCGCCATGTGGCAGTGCAGGTGCAGCTTCGCTACCAGCCGCCCCAGATCGCGGCATGCCGTCGGTACCCGCAGGCGCTGACAGACGGCTTCCACCAGGGGTACGCCGCGGTGCTCGTGACCGCGATGGCGCGGCAGCTCCGAGGCCGGCGTCGTGCCCTTGCCCAGGTCGTGGACCAGCACCGCGAAGCGCACGCAGAGATCGTCGCTCAGGCGAGCAGCCTGCCGGAGCGCCAGCAGCACGTGCACGCCAGTGTCCACTTCCGGGTGATGCTGCGGTGGCTGCGGGATGCCGAACAGCCGGTCGACTTCCGGCAGGAGTCGCGCCAGCGCGCCGCAATCGCGCAGTACCTGGATGAACACATCCGGCGCCGGTTCCAGCAGCGCTTTCGCCATCTCCGCCCAGACCCGCTCCGGCACCAGCGCATCGACTTCGCCGGCCTTGACCATCTGCCGGCACAGCGCCAGGGTTTCCGATGCCACGCGAAAGCCCAAGTCGTGATAACGGGCGGCAAAGCGCGCCAGCCGCAGGATGCGCACCGGATCCTCGGCGAAGGCCGGCGAGACATGGCGCAGCAGCCGTCGCTCCAGGTCCTGCGCACCGCCGAAAGGATCGATCAACTCGCCGTCCGGGGTCTCGGCCATGGCGTTGATGGTCAGATCACGCCGGCGCAGGTCGTCCTCGAGCGTGACATCCGGTGCGGCGTGGAACGCAAAGCCCCGGTAGCCGGGCGCGGTCTTGCGCTCGGTTCGGGCCAGCGCGTACTCCTCCTTGGTCTGGGGATGCAGGAAGACCGGAAAATCCTTGCCGACCGGCTTGAAGCCGCGCCGTTCCATCTCGGCCGGGCTGGCGCCGACCACCACCCAGTCGCGCTCGGTGACTTCGCGTCCGAGCCGCCGGTCGCGCACGGCGCCGCCAACCAGATAGACCTGCAGGCCAGCGAGATCAGACACGGTGGGTGCCTTTACGGAACAGGTCGTAGCGCCGGCGGGCGCTGAAGTCGGACAGATAGCCCGGGACGATGGCTTCCAGCGCGACCGGCTCGATGCCGAGCTCCTTGAGGCCGTCGCCGGTGCCGGTGTTGTCCACCGTGGCGGAGAGGTAATTGTCGAGAGTATAGGGCTGGCCCGGCAGGCGACCGAGCACCTGCGCCTGCAGCCGGGAGAGCCGGTCGCTGAGGCCGATGACCCTGCGCTCGTGGCCGGAGACGCGGGCAGTGTATTCCACCAGCTCGCGCAGGGTATAGGTCTTTGGCCCGCACAGCTCGAAGGTGCGGCCGAAGGTGGCGCGCTCGTTCAGGCTGTTGATGAAGGCCCAGGCGACGTTGTCCACGTAAACGGGGCTGAAACGCGCCTCGGGGGTCGGCAGCGGAAAGAAGCCGGGGGCACGCTTGAGCAGCCTGGCGAAACGGCTGAAGAAGCTGTCGCCTGGTCCGAAGATCACCGATGGCCGGAACGCGGTCACGGCCAGCGCTTCGCCGTGAGCCGCCAGGGCGATGCGCTCGCCCTCCGCCTTGCTGCGCAGGTAACGACTGGGAGCATCGCGGGCGGCGCCCAGCGCGCTCATGTGCAGCAGGCGCCGCACTCCAGTGTCAAGGCAGGTCTCCGTAACCTTGCGGACCAGCTCCACGTGGACCTGCTCGAAGCCGCTGCCGTCACGGCTCGGGTCATTGAGGATGCCGACCAGGTTGATCACGCAATCCACTTCCGCGAAATGGGCGCGGAGGTTCTGTGGATCGTGGATGTCCGCTTCCATCAGCTGCAGGTTCGGCAACACCAGCAAGTCCCGCTGGCGTTCGCGGCGGCGGGTGAGCACGCGCACCGACAGCCGGCTGCTGGCCAGCCGCGAGCAGATGTGGCGGCCGACGAAGCCGGATCCGCCGAGAATGCAGATGCTGCGAACGTGCATACCTTTCCCTTGCTGCCGTCATCCTCGCTGACAGTGTACGGGAAAGCGGCGCGAGCTTGCCGCCGGCAGCCATGCTGTGGAGCCGCTGGTATGCAGGTGGTGACGCTCAGCGCGCCTGGCAAGCGGGCCGGGACGGACGACGAGGTGCCGCGGCGCAGGGTCGGTGTCGGGTCCGAACGCAAGGCGGGCAGCTGCGGATACCGCGGCTGCCCGCCTGTCATGAGGCCATTGGAGCGTCGGCCTCAATCCTTGATGCCGAGCTTCTTTTCCAGGTAGTGGATGTTGGTGCCGCCCTGCTCGAAATTGGGGTCGTTCATGATGTCCTGATGCAGCGGCACGTTGGTCTTGATGCCATCGATGACGATCTCGGCCAGCGCCGTGCGCATGCGCGCGATCGCCGAGGCGCGGGTATCGCCGTGGGCGATCAGCTTGGCGATCATGGAATCGTAATGCGGCGGCACGACGTAGCC
>JAJUFY010000075.1 GCA_029263635.1 Ectothiorhodospiraceae bacterium
GCGGAGGATATGTTCGACGACGGGGGTGGCGGACGGGATCAGCAGCCGAAAGCCGCCGGCCAGCCCTCCCCGGCCTGGCCCCGAACCTGGCGGCGTCAGGCTCCAACAGAAAAGGGGGATCCAGATGGATCCCCCTTTTCTGTTGGAGCCTGACGCCGCCAGGTTCGGGGCCAGGCCGGGGAGGGCTGGCCGGCGGCTTTCGGCTGCTGATCCCGTCCGCCACCCCCGTCGTCGAACATATCCTCCGCTTGTCAGCCTGCCCGCCGGCAGTCCAGATTCCAGTGCGACAGGCTTGCCGCTATGCGGCTACGGTTCCGTGGAGAGCGGCAAATCCCGGTTGCCAGACAAAAGTTGTTTCCATGTAAAAGTTTCTAACATAAACTGTTAGCAGTGGAAGAATAACATGCTGTCATGGAGGAGGAGGAGAAGAGGACTATGGCCGCTATCGAGCGAGACACGTTCGCCGACCAGCACCTGCCGCCCCGCGACCTCTGGCCGGTCTTCGACCTGACATCGCCGGCCTTCCGGTTTCCCGAGCGGCTCAACTGCGTGGTCGAGCTCCTGGACCGGCACCTGGAGCAGGGGCATGGCGACCGGCGCTGCATCCTGACTCCCGACGGCGCGTGGAGCTACCGCCAGCTGGCCGAGACGGTGAACCGGCTTGCCAATTACCTGGTCGGCGAGATGGGCATGCGGCCCGGCAACCGGGTGCTGCTGCGGGCGCCGAATAACCCGATGATGGCGGCCGGCTACCTGGCGGTGATGAAGGCTGGCGGCATTGCGGTCGGCACCATGCCGATGCTGCGGGCCGGCGAGCTCAAGGCCATCGTCGATAAGGCGCAGATCAGTCACGCGCTGTGCGATAGCCGGCTCGCGGAGGAGCTGCAGGCCGCCGCCGCGCAGTGTCCTTCGCTGCGGCAGCTGGCCTTCTTCGGCGATGGTCCGGACAGCATGGACGAGCGGCTTGCCGCCCAGCCGGCGGAATTCGAGGCCTGGGACAGCGCCGCCGACGAGACCTGCCTGATCGCCTTCACGTCCGGTACCACCGGCACGCCGAAGGGCACCATGCACTTCCACCGCGACATCCTGGCGATCTGCGAAGGCTTTTCCCGCCAGATCCTCAAGCCCACGGCGGACGACCTGTTCACCGGCAGCCCGCCGATCGCGTTCACTTTCGGGCTGGGCGGGCTGGTGCTGTTTCCGCTGCATGCGGGCGCGGCGACCCTGCTGCTGGAAAAGGCCAGCCCGCAGGAACTGCTGGCGGCCATCGAGAAGCATCGGGTCAGCGTCCTGTTCACGGCGCCGACCGCCTACCGCGCGATGATTCCCAAGCTCCGGGATTACGACATCAGCAGCCTGCGCAAGGGCGTCTCGGCGGGGGAGCACCTGCCGGAAGCCACCTGGCGGCAGTTCCACGAGGCAACCGGCATCCGGCTGATCGACGGCATCGGCTCCACCGAGATGCTGCACATTTTCATTTCCGCCTGCGAGGACGATATCCGCCCCGGCAGCACCGGCCGGCCGGTGCCCGGCTACACGGCGCGCATCGTCGACGAGCACGGCAACGACGTCCCGGTCGGCGAGCCCGGCCGGCTGCTGGTGCGCGGGCCGACCGGCTGCCGCTACCTGGCCGATCCGCGCCAGGCGAAATACGTGGAGGACGGCTGGAACGTCACCGGCGACACCTTCCGCATGGACGCCGACGGTTACTTCTGGTACGTCGCCCGCTCGGACGACATGATCGTGTCAGCCGGCTACAACATTTCCGGACCGGAAGTGGAGAATGCCCTGCTCACCCATCCGGCCGTCAAGGAGTGCGCCGTGCTGGGCGTGCCGGACGAGCAGCGTGGCCAGATCGTCAAGGCCTTCGTGGTGCCGGCCGATGGCGTGGTTGCCGACGCCGCGCTGGTGAAACAGCTGCAGGATCATGTAAAGCTAACCATTGCGCCGTACAAGTATCCGCGCGCGGTGGAGTTCATCGATGCCTTGCCGCGTACCGCCACTGGTAAACTGCAGCGTTTCCGGCTGCGTGAACGGGCATCCGGTGCGAGCGCATGAGGTAACCACGAGCAATGCTGAGCAGCGAACAATAACTCTTAAGGAGGAGCAAGGCATGAAATGGCAGAAAAGCTACATCGCGGCGGCTGTTCTTCTGGGGGCGGCGGCCGTGGCCCAGGCAGCGCCGGTCAAGATCGGCATGGTGACCACGCTGTCCACCCCGGGCGGCTACCTGGGGGATGACATCCGCAAGGGTTTCCTGCTGGCCATCGACCACGGCGGCGGCAAGCTGGGCGGGGTCGAGGTCGAGGTGCTGGTCGAGGACGACGGCCTCAACCCCGGCACTGCGCGGCAGACCGTGACCCGCATGATCCAGCGCGACGGCGTCAAGCTGATGACCGGCGTGGTGTTCTCCAACGTCGCCATGGCCACGGTGCCGCAGGCCCTGAAGGAGGGCGTGTTCTACATCAGCCCGAATGCCGGCCCGGCCGCGCTGGCGGGCGAGCGCTGCCACGAGAACTACTTCAACGTCGCCTACCAGAATGACAACTTCGACGAGGCGATGGGGCAGTACGTGAGCGACCAGGGCATCGACAACGTCTACCTGCTCGCCCCCAACTATCCGGCCGGCCGCGACCACCTGGCCGGCTTCAAGCGCTACTACAAGGGCAAGGTCGCGGCCGAGGTCTACACCCAGCTCAATCAGACCGACTTCGCCGCGGAAATCGCCAATATCCGCGCCGCCAAGCCGGGGGCGGTGTTCTTCTTCCTGCCGGGCGGCATGGGCATCAACTTCACCAAGCAGTACGCCCAGGCCGGCCTGTCCGAGTCGATCCCGCTGTTCGGTCCGGCGTTCTCCTTCGACAACACGCTGGTGAACGCGGTCGGCGAGGCCGCGCTTGGCATCATGAACTCGGCGCAGTGGAGCGCGGACCTGGACAATGCCGCCAACAAGCGGTTCGTGGCCGACTACACCAAGAAGTACGGCCAGGCGCCGACGCTGTATGCGGCGCAGGGCTACGACACGGCGCAGCTGATTGGCAGCGCGCTGGCGGCGACCAAGGGCGATCTGTCGAAGCCGGACGAGTTCCGCGCGGCGCTGAGGGCGGCCAAGTTCGATTCGGTGCGTGGCGACTTCCGCTTCGGCAATAATCACCATCCGATTCAGGACATCTATGTCCGCAAGGTGGTGCGCGGCGACGACGGCAAGCTCACCAATGTCGTGGTCGCCAAGGTCTTCGACGATCACCAGGATGCCTACGCTGCCGAGTGCAGCCTGAAGTAAGCGGTCCGGTGTCTGCGGCGGCCGGCGCCGCCGCAGACCGCCGGTGCCGGAGATTAAGTGGATGCAACTGTTCCTGGAGCAGATGCTGAACGGCCTGCAGTTCGGGGTCACGCTGCTGCTGATGGCGTCCGGGCTTACCCTGGTGTTCGGCATCATGAACCTGATCAACCTGGCCCACGGCTCGCTGTTCATGATAGGCGCCTATGTCGGCGCCACCGTCGTCGCCCGCAGCGGCAGCTTTTTCCTCGGCCTGATCTGCGGCATGGGTGCCGCCGCCATTGCCGGCATGGTGATGGAGGTCGCCATCATGCGGCGGCTGTACCGGCGGGACCATCTCGATCAGGTGCTGGCGACCTTCGGCCTGATCCTGTTCTTCAACGAGCTGGTGCGCATGGTCTGGGGGCGGCAGCCGATCGCCATGAGTACGCCGGCCTGGCTGTCCGGCTCGGTGGAGATCATTCCGGGCATTCCGTATCCCGAGTTCCGGCTGGCGGTGATCGTGGTGGGCGCGCTGGTGATCGGGTTGCTGTACCTGTTGATCATGCGCACCCGGCTCGGCATGTGGATACGCGCCGGCGCTTCCGACCGCGAGACGATAGGGGCGCTGGGCGTGAACATTCGGCTGCTGTACACGCTGGTGTTCGGGCTGGGCGCCTGCCTGGCGGGGCTCGCCGGCGTGATGGCGGCGCCATTCCTGGCGGTGCAGTCGGGCATGGGCGAGAACATCCTGATCCTGACCTTCGTGGTCATCGTCATCGGCGGCATCGGCTCCATCAAGGGCGCGGTCGCCGGCGCGCTGCTGATCGGCGTGGCCGATACCCTGGGGCGGGTCTACCTGCCGCCGCTGGCCGCCCTCTGGCTGCCGCCGGCCGCCGCCAGCAACCTGGGCACCTCGCTGGCCTCGATGCTGATCTATCTGGTGATGGCCGCCGTGCTGGCGGTACGGCCGCAAGGGCTGTTCGGGGGGGCGCATGGCTCGTGACTTCGGCTTCAATCGCGCCACCGTCGCCACCGCGGTACTGCTGATCGGGCTGGCGCTGGTCCCCGCGTTTGCGGCGCTGTTTGACAACCCGTTCCTGGTGACCATGGTGAACCGGGCGCTGATCTTCGCGCTGGCGGCGGTGGCGCTGGATTTCATCATGGGCTACGGCCGCATGGTGAGCTTCGGCCATGCCGCGTTCTTCGGGCTCGGCGCCTATACGGTCGGCATTCTGAGCACGCACGCCGCCCAGGATCTGCCGCTTATCTTCGGCTGGACCGGCACCAACGAGGCGCTGCTCGCGTGGCTGCTGGCGATGCTGCTCAGCGGCCTGTACGCGCTGATCGTCGGCCTGATCTCGCTGCGCACCTCCGGTGTCTACTTCATCATGATCACGCTGGCCTTCGCCCAGCTGGTGTTCTTCGCCTTCGTGTCGCTGTCGCAGTACGGCGGCGAGGACGGCCTGGCGCTGTGGGGGCGCAACACCCTGGCCGGCATCGGCCTGGATCACCGGGTCGGTTTCTACTACCTCTGCTTCGGCCTGCTGCTGGCGGTCTGGTATCTGCTGCACCGGCTGGTGCGGTCGCGGTTCGGCCGCGTGATACAGGGCAGCCGCCAGCACGAGCTGCGCATGCGGGCGCTGGGCTACAACCCGTTTCCGTACAAGCTCACCGCGTTCGTGATCTCCGGCGCCCTGACGGGGCTGGCCGGCGCGCTGCTGGCCAACAACAACGAGTTCGTCGACCCCTCGCTGACGAGCTGGATGCAGTCCGGCAATTTCCTGGTGATCGTGCTGCTGGGCGGGCTGTGCAGCCTGGTGGGGCCGATCTACGGGGCTCTCGCGCTGCTGCTGATGGAGGAAGTGCTGATCGCCATGACCGAGCATTGGCAGATCATCCTCGGCCCGGTGCTGATCCTGGTGGTGCTGTTCTTCCGCGGCGGCATCTTCGGCGTGCTCAGCGCCGGAGGAGGCAGGCATGACTGATGCCATGCCGATTACGGCGCCAATCTTCGAGGCAATCGGGCTGCGCAAGAGCTTCGGCGGCGTGCATGCGACCCGCGATCTGTCGCTGACGCTGGAGCTGGGCGAGGTGCACGCTCTGATCGGTCCCAACGGCGCCGGCAAGACCACTGCGCTTGCGCAGCTGTCGGGTGAGCTGCGGCCGGATGCCGGCAGCGTCCGCTTCCGCGGCCAGGACATCACCCCGCTGTCGATGGCGGCCCGCTCCAGGCTCGGCATTGCCCGCTCGTTCCAGATCACCGCGGTGTTCGAGGATTTCACGGTGCTGGACAACGTCGCCGTCGCCGTACAGTCGCGCGCCCGCCATCACTTCGCCTTCTGGCGCCCGGCCGCCCGCGACCGGACGCTGATCGAGCCGGCGGAGCAGGTGCTGGAGCAGGTGGGCCTGGCCGGGTTCGCCAAGCGGCGTGCCGGAGACCTCGCGCACGGCCAGAAGCGGCAGCTGGAGATCGCCATGGCGCTGGCGACCCGGCCGACGGTGCTGCTGCTGGACGAGCCGATGGCCGGCATGGGCCGCGCCGAGAGCGAGACCATTACCGAGCTGCTGGAACGCGTCCGGCCTAACCACGCCATCCTGCTGGTGGAGCACGACATGGACGTGGTGTTCCGGCTCGCCGACCGGGTCAGCGTGCTGGTTGGTGGCGCGCTGCTCGCCAGCGGGCCGCCGGAGGCCGTGCGGCAGGATGCCCAGGTGCGGGCGGCTTACCTGGAGGAGTCGATCTGATGCTGGAACTGCAGGGCGTCGAATCGGCCTACGGCAGCAGCCAGGTCCTGTTCGGGGTCGATCTCGCCATCGGGGAAGGCGAGGTGGTCAGCCTGATGGGCCGCAACGGCATGGGCAAGACCACCACCGTCCGCACCATCATGGGCCTGCTGCCGCCCAAGCGCGGCGAGATCCGCTTCCGCGGCAAGAACATTGCCGGCCGGCCGGCCTACCTGACCGCGCGCAGCGGCATCGGCCTGGTGCCGGAAGGGCGGCGCATTTTCCCCAACCTGACCGTGCGCGAGAATCTGGTCGCGTCGGCGCGCAAGGGCCCGTGGACCCTGCAGAGGGTCTACGAGCTCTTCCCGCGGCTGCAGGAGCGGGAGCGCAACATGGGCACCCAGCTGTCCGGCGGCGAGCAGCAGATGCTCGCCATCGGCCGGGCGCTGATGACCAATCCGCAGCTGCTGATCCTGGACGAAGCCACCGAAGGCCTGGCGCCCACCGTGCGCAGCGATATCTGGGCCTGCCTGCGCCACCTGCGCGAGCTCGGCCAGTCGCTGCTGATCATCGATCACCAGCTGGAAGCCCTGCTCAAGGTCTGCGACCGGCACTACATCCTCGACAAAGGGCAGGTAGTCTGGAGCGGGGATTCGGAGGCGTTCCGGTCCGACGCCGAGCGGGTGCAGGGCTATCTGACCGTGTGAGCCGGGCAGGGCACTTCGACCTGCCCTGTGTCCTGATAGGGATGCCCTGACAGGCAAATCTCAAGGATATCCGATGCAAGCAGCCTGCCAGGGCCGGGTGACGGCTGCCTCAGTCCGGGACTACCGCGGTGGCTTCGATCTCGACTTTCGCCGCGTCCTCGATCAGGTCCGCCACCTGCACCATGGCCATGGCCGGGAAATGGCGGCCGATGATCTCCCGGTAGACCTCGCCCAGCTCGCCCTGGCGCGCCAGGTACTCCCGCTTGTCGGTGATATACCAGGTCATGCGGACGATGTGCTCGGGGCCGGCGTCGTCCAGCCGCAGGATGGTGACGATGTTGCTCAGCGCCTGGCGGACCTGGGCGATGAAATCGCTGGGGAACTCCTCGTTCTCGTCCCAGCCGACCACGCCGCCGGTCAGCACCAGGCGGCCGCGGGCGCTGATGCCGTTGGTGTAGCCTTTCGGTTTCTTCCAGTGCGGCGGATTGAGCAGCTTCATTGTGATTGTCTCCGTCGTTCGTACAGTCATTCGTATCTGAGCGGGATTCGGGCGACCGGCGGCCCTGGCTGGAAGCAGCCGAGGCTCAAGCGCATCCGCACCCGTTGCCCGTCATCGCCGTCGATGCTGCAGTCGAAGGCCAGCGACTCGGCGCTGCGCTCGCACAGGGCGAGGGTGACGCTGAGCATGTCGCCCAGCCGCGAGGGCCGCAGGAAGCGGATGTCGACGGCGACCGGCAGCAGCGTGGCGGAGCCGCTCAGCCCGCCATCGAGGTGCTGGCTCGCCCATTCTTCGAGAACGTCGGTCAGCATCTCGATGTAGCGCGGATAGAACACGATTCCGGCCGGGTCGCAGTCCTGGAAGCGGACCCGGCGCTGGCGCTGGAAGCTCATCGCGCCCTGCCCGAGCCGCTCTCGGCGTAGGCGGCCAGCACCTGGCGGGCGATGATCTGCTGCTGCACCTCGGACGCGCCTTCGTAGATCCGCAGCGCCCGGATTTCCCGGTAAAGGCTCTCGACCGGGGTGCCGGACACCACGCCCAGGCCGCCGTGCAGCTGCAGCGCCATATCGATGACCTGCTGCGCGGCTTCGGTGGCGTACCACTTGGCCATCGCCGCCTCGCGGGTGACCCGCCGGCCCAGCTGGTCCTTGGTCCAGGCCGAGCGGTAGACCAGCAGGGCGCTGGCGTCGATGGCGGTGGCCATCTCGGCCAGCCTGGCCTGGGTGAGCTGCATGTCGGCGAGCGGCGCGCCGAACAGCTCCCGCGTCGTTACCCGCCGCAGGGCCTCGTCCAGCGCCCGGCGGGCGAAGCCGAGCGCGGCGGCGCCGACGGTGGAGCGGAAGACGTCCAGCGTCGCCATGGCGATCCGGAAACCGTCGCCCGGCTGGCCGAGCATGGCGTCGGCCGGCACCCGGCAATCCTCGAAACGCAGCGAGCCGAGCGGGTGCGGGGCGATCAGCGGAATCCGCTCGGTGACCGCAAAGCCCGGCCGGTCGGCTTCCACGATGAACGCCGACAACCCCTTGGCGCCAGCGTCGGCTTCGGTACGGGCGAACACGGTGTAGAAATTCGCCAGGCCGGCATTGGAGATCCAGGTCTTGGTGCCGTTGAGGACGTAGCTGTCGCCGTCGCGCCGGGCGGTGGTGCGGATGGCGCTGACGTCGGAGCCGGCTTCCGGCTCGGACAGCGCGAAGGCGGCGATGCGCTCGCCGGCCCGCACTCCGGGCAGGTAGGCGGCCCGCTGGGCCGGCGTGCCGAACAGCGAGATCGGCCCGCTGCCCAGGCCCTGCATGGCGAAGGCGAAATCGGCCAGCCCGTCGTGCCGTGCCAGGGTTTCCCGCAGCAGGCAGAGCGCGCGCACGTCCAGCGCCTGCCCTGGCTGCTCGGCGACGCTGTGGGCGAGCCAGCCGGCGTCGGCAAGCTTGCCAACGATGCTGCGGCAGGTCGCGTCGACATCGGTGTGGTCGAGATCGGCCAGCGCCCCGGCCGCCCATGACTCCAGCTCGGCCGCCAGCCGGCGGTGGCGGTCCTCGAACAGCGGCCATTCGAGAAAGGTCTTGTCCGTCATCAGTTGCCCTCGAATACCGGCTTCTGCTTGGCCACGAAGGCCTCGTAGGCGCGGCGGAAGTCCTGGGTCTGCATGCAGATGGCCTGGGCCTGGGCCTCCGCCTCGATGGCCTGGTCGATGCCCATGTTCCATTCCTGGTTGAGCATGGTCTTGGTCATGCTGTGGGCGAAGGTCGGGCCGGAGGCGAGCCGCTGTGCCAGCTCGATGCCGGCCTCGAGCACGGCCTCGGGCTCGTGCAGCTGGTTGAAGAAGCCCC
>JAJUFY010000002.1 GCA_029263635.1 Ectothiorhodospiraceae bacterium
CTTCGACTCGGACATCGTCACCATCGACTACCGGGTACGCGGCTTCACGCGCGACGTGGCCGGACAGAAGCACTTCATCGATCACGAAATCAACTCGATCCAGAACTTCATGACCGAGGACACCAAGCGTCGGTATCACATGATCGACGTGAACGTGTACCAGGAGCACATCTTCCACACCAAGATGCTGCTCAAGAACCTGGATCTGGATAACTACGTGTTCGGCGAGTCGATCGACGAGCTCACGGAAGAGGAGCAGGCCATGATCCGCCGGCAGCTGCGGCGGGAGATGGCCGAGATCTTCTACGGGCGCAACATGGAGCCCGGCCAGGACATCGGCATCAGCCTCTGAGCAAGGAGCCGGGCGCGAGGGAGAGGCCTTGCGGCCGGTCGGCTGGTAGCGCCCCGCAAGGGACGGCTGCGGGCAGGTTCGCGCCGCCTGGCCAGAGGCGCTGCACGGCCGGCCCCTTCGCGTTCCCTCCTGCCACGGGCCGGCGGCGGTGCCGATCCCGCTCAGATCCAGTAGGTCGACTTGGTCATGACCTTCGATGCCAGCCGCATCAGCTGGCGGACCGGCCGTGGCAGTTCGGCGCCGCCGGCGTTGAGCGCCGTGGTGGCGTGCTTGCTCTCGTCTTCCTTCATCTGTTCCACCACCGCCCGGCTCCTGGCGTCCGCCTCCGGCAGCCGCGACAGGTGGCCTTCCAGGTGGGCCTCGACCTGCCGTTCGGTTTCCGCCAGGAAGCCCAGGCTCCACTTGTCGCCCGCCAGCCCGGCCGCAGCGCCAATGGCCAGTGAACCGACGTAGAAAAACGGGCTCAGGTAGCTGACATGACTGCCGAGCTCTTCGGCGCGGCGGGCACACCAGATCAGGTGGTCGTTCTCCTCCGCAGCCGCCTCTTCCATGGTGCGGCGGACATCGTCGGTGCGGGCCGTCAGTGCCTGGCCCTGATAGAGCGCCTGGGCGCAGACCTCGCCGCAGTGGTTGATCCGCATCAGCCGCGCCGCCTCCCGGCGTTCGGCATCGGTCAGCTCGGCCTCGGGAATGGCTTCTGCGGGATCGGCCCGGCCGGTCGGGATCGGGTTGCCCAGCAGGGTGCGCAAGCCGACGTCGAGCTGGATCAGGAGGTTGTCGAATGGAGAATACTGGCGCTGTACGGTCATGAGGTCGCTTCCTGGTATGCCTGCTGGAATCTTACACCGTGGCCGGGTGGTCCGGCAGCCGGCTCGCGCGGCCCGGCTGCGCTCCAGAAGTGGCGGCGGCAAAGGTATTCATGTTGCGCTGCAGCGTTAACGCAAGATGATGATACGGATGATGTTATTGCACCTTGATGGGTGTTGACATGTGCGCTGCAACATGAAACGATTGCGGTAGTTCGACATGGGATCCCCTCTTAGCTCGGACGACTCCTCCATCCTCCTTTGGTGTCTTTCGGCGCGACTCGACCAGTCGCGCTTTTTTTATCCGGTGCGGATGGCTTGTATCGCCTTGGACCATTTTGTATGATTGCCGGCCTTCCGACGGGAGCGACAGCTTCGGAGTTTTGTCTTGATGAAGACCTACAGCGCAAAGCAGGCAGACATTAAGCGCGACTGGTACGTCGTCGATGCCGAGGGCAAGACCCTGGGCCGGCTGGCCAGCGAAATCGCCCTGCGCCTGCGTGGAAAGCACAAGCCGGAATACACGCCGCACGTGGACACCGGTGACTACATTGTCGTGGTCAACGCCGAGAAGGTGCGTGTCACCGGTCGCAAGGAGACCGACAAGGTCTACTACCATCACACCGGCTACATCGGCGGTATCAAGAGCATTACCTTCGAGAAGCTGATCCAGAAGGCGCCGGAACGGGTGATCGAGTTTGCGGTGAAGGGCATGCTGCCCAAGAACCGGCTCGGCCGCGCCATGTTCAAGAAGCTCAAGGTTTATGCCGGCACTGAGCACCGGCATGCGGCGCAGCAGCCGAAGCCGCTGGAAATCTGAGTGGACCGCACAGTCAAGCGAGTGACGGATTAACCCATGGCAGAAAAGAACTACGGCACCGGCCGCCGCAAGACTTCCGCGGCGCGGGTGTTCCTGAAGCCCGGCAACGGCACGATCACCATCAACGGCAAGCCGATCGAGCAGTACTTCGGTCGCGAGACCTCGCGCATGATGGTCCGCCAGCCCTTGGAATTGATCGAGGCTAGCGATAAGTTTGACGTGACCGCCACGGTGTCGGGCGGCGGCATCTCCGGCCAGGCCGGAGCGATCCGTCACGGCCTCGCCCGGGCCCTGATCGAATACGACGAGGAGCTGCGCACCCCGCTGCGTCGCGCCGGTTTCGTGACCCGCGACGCCCGCATGGTGGAGCGCAAGAAGGTCGGCCTCCACAAGGCCCGCCGCGCCACGCAGTTCTCCAAGCGTTAACGGTTCTCTTGGGGGATCGTCTAACGGTAGGACAGCGGACTCTGACTCCGTCAATCTAGGTTCGAATCCTAGTCCCCCAGCCAACGCAAAGAAGGGCTTACGCGCAAGCGTAAGCCCTTTTTCTTTTGCGTCCGGGGGTGTATTCCGGCTGCCTGATGCGCATAGATCCATGGCGGACATCGACGCGACACAGCCTGTCCAGGCTGCCAGGGGGCCGGTCCAGGAGTGCGAACCTACTGCTTTCCGAAAGCGCCGGCAAAGTCCTTAGCAAACTCGGCAATGCTCCGTGGGGCGTGGCCCACTACCGACTGAAAGTCGCTGGTGACCAGATCGCCCCAGTTCGTGCTGTAGGCCGCGAAGTAATCACACGTCAAGTTCACGGTCCACTCGTCGATTCCCGCCTGCACCATCGACTGCCATGCCGCTTCGAGGGGGACCGGCTCATAGCGCACTGGCTTGCCGGTGGCGTCGCCGATCGCCGCTGCAACCTGATGCATCGTCACTGAAGCCGGTCCGGTAAGCGTGTAGATCTTCCCTTCATGCCCTGCCTCGGAAAGAACGCGAGCGGCAAACTCCGAAATGTCGCGCGAATCGATAAGCCCCATCCGGCTGTCGGCAAGCGGGAGATACATCACCCCCTGCTGGGCGATGCTTGCGGCCGCCATCAGTAGGTTCTGCATGAAAAAGTGCGGCTTGACGATGGTGTACGGGATGCCGGAGCCTATCAACTCAGCATCGGATAGCGCGTGCAGGCGGCTGTTGATGGTGGGGGCGTCGTGCGCTGCGCCGATGGCGGACATGCGCACGACGCGTTTTACGCCGGCGCTCCGGGCTGCCCATAGCGCGTTTGAGGCCTGTTCGGGGGCGCGCGGGCCTGGCGGCGTCAGGATCCAGGCGGTGTCCGCACCTTCGAAGGCGGCTCCCAAGGTCCACGGCTTCTCTAGATCGCCTACCCGCAACTCGACACCAGCGCTCTCAAGCGCCTTCGCCTTGCTGGGGTTACGTACCAGGGCCAACAGACGATGTTGGGAATCCTTGAGCTGATCGATGATGCCGGAGGAAATGTTTCCGGTCGCGCCGGTGATCAAAATGGTCTGGGACATGCTGGAGTCCTGTTGATGGTGGGGCTGAGCCGGACGTTGCCGTCTCGTGCCGGCGACAGCTGGCATGGGTCCACGAGGCGGCGAGGAGGTCGCGGGCAATCAGCAATTTCCTCGACGTTCCGAGGGGCTTACGGAAGGATGATGAGGGTCGATACCGCCGAATCCCGACCCCGCCAGCCTGACTTCGCATCCTGGTTTTCCGGCATCACCCATCCTTGTGGCGGGTTGTCGCCGTATCTCGCAAGCAGCCGGTGTCAGCCCGGATGTTTGCCGGCGCGGGGGAGCTCGCACTGCGGGCAGCCTGGACAGATGCGGCGCTGGCGTTCGCCATGACGAGAGCCGTCGGCCTGCTTACCGCGGCCTTCCCACGCGCGCGGCTCACGCTTTTCGATACGGAACCGGCGGTGCTCGACGCCGGCAGCTGGACAGTGTGCCGCACCTGGGTGGCGAGTTAGGGTACCTGTTCCTTGTCCAGGCCCTGGCGGTGCTCGGTTACGGTCCGCTGATCGCCGGCGGTGCCTGGTGCGGACCTGCTGGATGGCCTTTCCCGATCGCGGCGCTTTTACCGAGAACGGCGCAGGCAGAGGGGCCGGCAGGCCGTCCGCGCCCGGCGGGGAGGAGCCGGGCATGCGGTCAGGCCGCAGAAACAGGCGTCGTTTCCTATCTGCGCAGCAGCCAAAGAAGCAGGCTCAGCACGATGCTGATGACGATGGACGTGGTGATCGGGAAATAGAAGGCGAAGCCGTCCCGTTTCACGGCGATGTCGCCGGGGAGTCGGCCGAGGCCGAGCTTGGTCAGCCACGGCCAGGCGATGCCGACTACCACCAGGATGATGCCGAGCGTAATCAGCAGCTTCGGGAATGACATGTTCAATCAGCTGTCAGGGTGCGTACGCCAGCGGCGCCGCCGAGCAGCAGCACGTCCGCCGGGCGCAGGGCGAAGATGCCGTTGGTGACCACGCCGGGGATGTCGTTGATCTCGCGCTCCAGGGCGATCGGTTCGGCAATGGACAGCCCGCGGACGTCGAGAATCAGGTTGCCGTTGTCGGTGGTCACGCCCTGGCGCAGTTCCGGCCGGCCGCCGAGCTTGACCAGCTGGCGGGCGACAAAGCTGCGTGCCATCGGAATGACTTCCACCGGCAGCGGAAACTCGCCCAGCACGTCGACCAGCTTCGACTCGTCGGCGATGCAGACGAACCGTCTGGCGGCAGCGGCGACGATTTTTTCCCGGGTCAGCGCGCCGCCGCCGCCCTTGATGAGCTGCAGGTGGCGGTTGGCCTCGTCGGCACCGTCCACATAGACCGGGATGTCGCCGACCTCGTTGAGATCGAGCACGCGGATGCCGTGATCGCGCAGTCGACGGGTGGAGGCTTCGGAGCTGGATACGGCCCCGGCGATGTCGCCCTTGATGCCGGCCAGGGCATCGATGAAGAAGTTCACGGTCGAGCCGGTGCCGACACCGACCACTTCGCCCCGGATCACGTAATCCAGCGCCGCCAGCGCGGCGGCCTTTTTCTGCTGTTCGGCTGCCATTTGGTACCTCCTTGCCGCCGGCATGATACGGCCTCTGCAAATTGGGAGGAAGCGCGTTTATAAGTGATGCCCGCATGCCTTACACTGGCGCCTCACGCCTCCACGGTGCCCCGTGCACGCCAAGCTAGATAATGACCAAGGCCTACATCGAAAAGATCCTGACCGCCTGCGTCTATGACGTAGCGGAACAAACCCCCCTGGACTACGCCCCGCTGCTGTCGGCCCGGACCGGCAACACCGTCCTGCTCAAGCGCGAGGACCTGCAGCCGGTGTTCTCCTTCAAGCTCCGCGGCGCCTACAACAAGATCTCGCAGCTCAGTCCCGAGCAGTGCGAGCGCGGCGTGATCTGCGCCTCGGCCGGCAACCATGCTCAGGGCGTGGCGCTGTCGGCACAGAAGCTCGGGATCAAGGCCATCATCGTGATGCCCAAGACCACGCCGCAGATCAAGGTGGACGCCGTCCGCGAGCGCGGCGCCCGGGTGGTGCTGCACGGCGACAGCTACGACGAGGCGG
Source organism: Ectothiorhodospiraceae bacterium (assembly GCA_029263635.1). Classification (GTDB taxonomy): domain Bacteria; phylum Pseudomonadota; class Gammaproteobacteria; order Nitrococcales; family AK92; genus JAAYIK01. Next base: position 5,553 of record JAJUFY010000002.1, read on the forward strand.
CCGCCCATGCCCAGCAGCTGGTCGAGGAAAAGGGCATGATCTACATCCCTCCCTATGACGATCCGGAAGTGATCGCGGGGCAGGGGACGGTCGGCATGGAGATCCTGCACCAGCACCGCCGCAAGCTGCATGCCGTGTTCGTGCCGGTGGGCGGAGGCGGACTGGCGGCCGGGGTCGCCGTCTACATCAAGTACCTGCGGCCCGACGTCAAGGTGATCGGCGTCGAGCCGGCCGACGCGCCGACGCTGTACCAGTCGCTGGCCGAGCAGCGACGGGTGGTGCTGCCGCAGGTCGGGCTGTTCGCCGACGGCGTGGCGGTGCGGCAGATCGGCAAGGAACCGTTCCGGCTCTGCAAACAGTATGTCGACGACGTGGTGCTGGTCACCACCGACGAGATCTGCGCGGCGATCAAGGACGTGTTCGACGATACCCGCTCCATCGTCGAGCCTGCCGGGGCGCTGGCCGCTGCCGGACTCAAGAAATACGTCGAACGCACCGGCATCCGCGGCGAGAGCCTGATCGCCATCAACAGCGGCGCCAACATGAACTTCAGCCGGCTGGCGCATGTCGCCGAGCGGGCGGAGATCGGCGAGCAGCACGAGGCGGTGCTGGCGGTCACCATTCCCGAGCGGCCAGGCAGCTTCCGGGAGTTCTGCCAGACCATCGGTCGCCGGGCGATCACGGAGTTCAACTACCGCTATGCCGATCCGGAGGAGGCGCACGTCTTTGCCGGAGTGCAGCTGAGCGGCGGGATCGCCGAGAAAGAGGCGCTGATCGAGACGCTGCGCGCCCGAGGCTATCCGGTGCTGGACCTGACCGCCAACGAGATGGCCAAGACCCATCTGCGGCACATGGTCGGCGGCCACGGTTTCGGTCGGGTCGAGCACGAGATCGTCTACAGCTTCGAGTTCCCGGAGCGGCCCGGGGCCTTGCTGAACTTCCTGACCCGGCTTGGCAAGCGCTGGAACATCAGCATGTTCCATTACCGCAATCACGGCGCCGCCTATGGCCGGGTGCTGGTCGGCATCCAGGTGCCGGCCTCGCAACGACCGCAGTTCTGCGAGTTCCTGGAGCAGCTGGGCTACCAGTACGCCGAGGAAACCCACAATCCGGCCTACCGGCTGTTCTTGAGTTGAGGGCGGGCGCTTTTGCCCGCCCGGCCGCTGCGCTAACCTCGGTAGTCGCCGTTGGTGCGGACAAGGAGATGTCATGCCCGCTCGGATCGAAGGAATCCTGTCTTTCTGGTTCGGCCTCAGCCGCAATGATCCCGGCCTCGCTGAGCGGATGCTGCCGCGCTGGTTCAGGAGCGATCCGGCCCTGGATGCCGAGATCCGTACCCAGTTCCGGCCGGTCTACGATGCTGCCGTGGCCGGCGAGCTGGGCAGCTGGGAGCAGACCGCGCGGGGCACGCTGGCGCTGATCGTGCTGCTCGACCAGTTCCCCCGCAACATGTTCCGCGGCACTCCCCAGGCCTTCGCCGAGGATGCCGCGGCGCAGCGGCTGTGCCTGGAAGGGCTGGAGCAGGGGCTGGACGCCCAGCTCAGTCCCGTCGAGCGCGGCTTCTTCTGCATGCCCTTGCAGCACGCGGAGATCCCCCATCTGCAGGACATCTCGGTCCAGCAGTACGAGCGGCTGCTGCGCGAGTGCGAGCCCGAGTGGAAGCCCCTGGTGCGCGGCATGCTCAAGTACGCCCGCGAGCACCGCGACATCATCCGCCGCTTCGGTCGCTTCCCGCACCGCAATGCCATCCTCGGGCGGGCGTCGACCATGGAGGAGCGGGATTTCCTGGCCGAAGGCGGGCCGGATTACGGGCAGCGCCTGGAGGAATAGCGCCAGCAGGCCAGGGTGGTGCGGGTAGGCGGAGCGAGCACGCTGGCAGCAGCTAGAACAGCCGCGCGAAGCTCAGCGCCGCCGCCTGCCGGGCACCGCCATCCAGCCGCAGACTGACCCGGCCGGTCGGGTCGACCCAGAGATCGGCCTGGATAAAGCCGCCGGTGCCGCGATCGGCCGCCAGCGGGCGGCTGCGGTTCGGGGTGCCGGCGAGGGTTTCGTCGCCGTCGATATGCAGGGCATAGGCGCCCAGCTGCAGTCGGGAGCCGTTCAGCCGCAGCTGGCCGGCAAGCTCGGCGCGGGCCAGATGCAGGGCGATGGTGAGATCGCGGTCGGCGTCGCTGTCCTCGGCGCGCAGATAGCTGTAGCTCAAGGTCCCTGCCAAGCCGAACCGGTGCTGGGGGAACAGTTCCCCATGCGCCGAGACGCCAAGGCGAAAGCCGGTCGGCTCCAGTCCGGCTGCTTCCGCGTTGCCGCTCTGGCTGAGCAACAGCGCGCCGCCGTGCAGCCCCAGCTTGAAGCCCGGCCGCAGCTCCTCGGTCAGAAACAGCGTGGCACCGGTGATGCGCAGCTCGGCCCCGGTGTCGAGGTCGATGTGGGTGCGGTCTATCGTGAGACCGGCTTCGACGCCTTCATCGAAAGCCGGTGCCGGCGCACTGCTTAGCAGGAGCAGCAGGGCCAGCCTAGCGGGTCTCACCGTGCAGCCCTTCCAGCAGCGGGCGCCAGTCGTGGCTGGGGTCGCCGAGCACCAGGAAATCCGGGTTCAGCAGCGAGCTCTTGGTGTTGTAGCGCAGCGGCTGGAAGTCGAGCGTGACGACGCAGCCGCCGGCCTGTTCCACCACGCATTGGGCGGCGGCCGTATCCCATTCGGAAGTCGGGCCGAAGCGGGGGTAGAGGTCGGCGTCGCCGTCGGCGACCAGGCAGAACTTCAGCGAGCTGCCGACGGAGACGGTTTCCAGGGAGGGCAGGCGCTCCAGCAGAGCGTTGGTGCGCTCGTCCCGATGCGAGCGGCTGACCACCGCGACCAGCGGCTCCTCGGCCGGGCCGGCCGTCAGCCGCACGGTGTCGCCGGAGCGGGTACGGAAAGCGCCGATGCCGCGGGCCGCGAACCAGGTGGTTGCCCAGACCGGCGCATGCACAACCCCCAGTACCGGCTGATGATCCTCGATCAGCGCGATGTTGACGGTGAACTCGCCGTTGCGCTTGACGAACTCCTTGGTGCCGTCCAGCGGATCGATCAGCCAGTAGCGTTGCCACTGCCTGCGCTCGGCGTAGTCGGCGAGCAGGCCTTCCTCGGACAGGATGGGGATAGCGGGGGTAAGCCGCTGCAGGGTCTCGACGATGACCCGGTGCGAGGCCTGGTCGGCCGCGGTCAGTGGCGAATCGTCGGCCTTGTGCCAGACTTCGAACTCCTTTTCGTAGACCGCGAGGATGCGCCGTCCGGCTTCTTCGGCCAGTGCGCGCACCGGCTCCAGTAATCCAGCGAGGTCGGGCGCGCTCATGCCTCGCTCCCGCCGCCGCGCAGCCGTTCACGCACCATGAACAGCGCAGCGATGCTGCGGGCTTCGCTGCACTCGTCCAGCGCCAGCAACGCCGGCAGTTCACTCAAGCGCCAGGGTACGACCTCGATCGGCTCGGGCTCGTCGCCCTGCAGACGCTGCGGATACAGATCCTCGGCCAGCACGATGTGGGTGCGGTGCTGCATGTAGCCGGGCGCGATGCTGAGTTGGCGAATTGGCGTCAACCTGCGGGCACCGTAGCCGGCTTCTTCCTGGAGCTCACGGTTCGCTGCTTCCAGGATGTCCTCGCCAGGCTCGGCCAGCCCCTTGGGCAGCGCCAGCTCGTAGCGCTCGGTGCCGGCCGCGTACTCGCGGATCAGCAGCACAGTGTCGTCGTCCAGCATCGGCACGACCATCACGGCACCGGAGGTCGAGCTCATCAGCCGCTCGTACTCCACCTCCACGCCATTGCTGAAGCGCAGGCCGATCGCTTCGACGCGAAACAGCCTGGAACGGGCGACCATCTGCCGGTGCAGGGTCTCGGGAATCTTGCGCATGGATCAGTCTCGCCTGGGCTTGGGTGTTATTGTACATGCCCCTTGGATCACGGCTCGTCAACACCGCTGGAGGGATGCATGATCGACTGGCGCGAGATCGACACGGTGCTGCTGGACATGGACGGTACCCTGCTCGATCTGCGGTTCGACAACCACTTCTGGCAGGAATACCTGCCGGCCCGCTATGCCGAGGTCCGACAGGTGCCGCTGGAGGCGGCGCAGGACGAACTGTTTCCGCATATGCGGCGTATCGAAGGCACCATCGACTGGTACTGTCTCGACTACTGGAGCCAAGCGCTCGCCCTCGACATCCCGGCGCTCAAGCGCGAGGTCGGGCATCTGATCTGCTTCCGTCCGCAGGCGCAGGCCTTTCTGGACGCACTCGGCCAAGCCGGCAAGCGCCGGGTACTGGTCACCAACGCCCATCGCGGGGCGCTGGCGCTGAAATGCGAGCGGACGCCGCTGCAGCAGCATCTGGACGCCGTCGTTTCCGCGCATGATTTCCGGCTGCCGAAGGAAACGCCGGGCTTCTGGGACGCGCTGCAACAGGTCGAAGCTTTCGATCCGGCCCGGACGCTGCTGCTCGATGACACTGCCCGGGTGCTGCGAGCCGCGCGCGATTACGGCATCCGCTGGCTGTTGGGGATTGCCCAGCCGGATAGCGGCGGGCCAAGGCGTGAAAGCGAGGAGTTCGATCTGGTCGAGAGCTTCGACCAGATCATGCCTGATTGAACAAGCTCGGGAAGGAGAGGCCGGCGCGAGCACCATACTCGCGCCGGTAGAGTGCTCAGTCGAAGGTACGAGAGCGCAGCGCCTCGGGTTTCAGGAAAGGCTTGGCACCGGTATTGTTGTGTTCTCCCAGCACCCGGCCGTTCACCTCCGTGCCGTAGAGGGTACGTCGGTGGAAGTTCAGATACTTCTCCCGGGTGTAGGCGGCACTCTTCTCGAAGCGCGGATCCTGCGGCCGCTCCTGGGCGTTGATGTAGTAAGCCACGTCCCAGGCTTCCTGGTCACTCAGCTTGCCCGGCTGGCCCAGCGGCATGTTGTGCTTGATGAAGGCCGCTGCGGTATCGACCCGGGCCATGCCCGCACCCCAGTTGTAGGCGCCATCGCCCCATAGCGGCGGGAATTGCACGACACCGTTGACCCGCTGGCCTTGGCCGTCGGCACCGTGACAGATGGCGCAGTTTTCCTGAAACACCTTCTTGCCGCGCTGGTAGTCCGGTGTCTGCGCCGGATCGGCGACCTTGCCGAAGCCGCGGCCTGCGATGTTCTTCTCGTACACCGGCGCACCGCGGGCGAGCCACTGGTGGTAAGCCACCAGTGCCAGCATGTTGTCGCTGCCGTAGGCGGGCGGCTTGCCGTTCATGGAATAGGAGAAACAGCCGGCGATCCGTTCCTCCAGCGAATTGACCTGCCAGTTCTTGTCGCGATAGTCCGGCAGCGTGGTCGCCGCCGGCCAAATGGGCGCTGACCAGTGCTGGCGGCCTTCACCCAGATGGCAGTTGCGGCAGCTCATGTCGTTGAAGACGTTCTCGCCGCGCAGCTGCTGGGTGTTCATGAACAGGTCGTAGCCACGCTTGATCACCTTGCGCAGCTCGGGGTGGATGCTCTCGTCGGCGTCCAGGTCTGCCAGGGTGGGGGCTGTGTGCACGTACTGTTCGGGCTCGAAATCCGGCAGTTTGACAGGCACCTTGTCCGCGGCCTGGGCGCTGTGCGCCATGATCAGGGAGAAGGCGGTAGTCATTAGAATTCTGCTGTACATGGTCGGCCTCCTCATTTCGCCGGCTGAGCTGCCAGATAGGCAGCGGCGGCCTTGATATCGCTGTCGGTCATGCGCCCGGCGACGGCCAGCATCAGATTCAAGGGGTCGTGACTGCGGGTACCGTTACGCCAGGCCTGCAGTTGCGATTCGATGTAGCTGGCATGCTGGCCGGCCAGGGCCGGGAAGCTGGCGCCGACGCCGCGGTTGTCGGGGCCGTGGCAGGAGGTGCAGGCTGGGATGTGACGGTCCCAGTCGCCCTGGTGCACCAGTTTCTCGCCTTGTGCCAGAAGAGCGGCGTCCGTGGCAGGCGGCGTGGGCACAGCGGCTTGCTGGGCCCCGTAATACGCGGCGATATCCGCCATCTGCTGCTCGTTGAGGTTGCGCGCGAATGGCTGCATCAAGGGGTTTTGCCGGTGCCCCGCCTTAAAGTGCTGAAGCTGCTGGATGATGTAGTCTTCGGCGAACAGGTCCAGTCGCGGATATCCCAGTGCAGCGTTCCCGGCGCCATCGGCCTGATGGCAAGCGATACACGTCTGGGCGGCCTGCCGACCGCGCTCGACATCGGCAGCCGCCGCAGGAATGGCAGCCGCCGTCAGGGCTACGGCGGTAACAGCGCCAAGGAAGGGTTTTCGTTGAGGCATACAGGCTCTCCTTCACCTTGGTTGTAGCGCCTGCCTGTGAGCCAGCCGATGGGAAGGGCCGGCCTGGGAGCAGGCTTATATTTTTGGTGTGGCAGCGGCGGATGACCTCCTCCTGCCGCGGTTGGTCAACAGAGGTGGCCAATATCAACGCTCGCTGGGCAAGGCGGGATTGTGGAAAATGCCAAATCCGCAGGGTTCTTGATCTGGATCAAGAGCTGACCGGGCTGCAGCGCTTGCGAAGGTGAGGCGGGTATATGAGGCGGCGCTAGGGGAGGCACTGCGCCCGGTGCAGAGAACCAAGGATAAGAAAAGCGTACGGGTAGAGAGCCTGATCCAGGTGTGCGCTCCTTACCGAAGCGGCTCCAGGCGGAGGCCGGTGCCGTCCAGGGCGCCGCTCAGGCGGGCCTTGACCTGGCTGCCGTCGGCGGGGATTCCGAGCAGGGTCATGGCGCGACGGGTGTCCTCGTCGACCTCGCCCTGTGCCTGCACCGCCATGTCGAGCACGAAGCGGCCGTCAGGTGTCAGCCGCAGCGCGCCGCCAAGGTCGATCGGCGCACCCTGGTTGCTGAGTGTGCCGTTGATGCCGCCGGTCGCCGGTTCCAGCCGCAGCGCGACGTCCCCGAGCGGCAGCGGCGCGTTGCCGAAGCGGACCACGGCACCGTGCCAGCTGAGCAGACCGTCGGCAGAGAGCAGGCGCTGACCCTCGAGCGCCAGCTCCTGCAGCAGCGCATCCAGCCGGCCGTCCACCTGCACGGGCAGGCCGGTCACCCCCAACCACTGCAGGAGCGCCGGTGCTGGCATGTCCAGCCGCAGCTGCCGGGCGGTCAGGCGGCCGCCCGGTGCGGCCGTCACTTCGGAGCGCAGGCGGCCGTCAGGCAGCCGGGCCTGGATGTTCGCGGCGAGGCGGCCGAGCAGCAGCCTGGTGGGCACCAGCTGCCACTGGACGGCTTCCAGGCGGCGACCTTCCTGCAGCACCACTGCCGCCTGGCCGTCCCACACCGTGCCGCTGAGGCCGTAGGCCTGTACCGGCAGCCGATCGCCCGCCCAGCGCCAGGCCTGGGCCGCAGGCAGGGAGGCGACGAGGAAGCCGAGATAGGCCACCAGCCCCAGCAGTACCAACACGGTGAAACGCACCGCAGGCCTCATGATGCCGGCGCTTCCAGGACCAGCTGGGCGTCGACCAGCCCGGGCGAGTCGCTGCGGCGGACCGACAGCCCGGTGACTTCGACGCCGTGGCGGCCCTTAAGCGTGGCCAGCCAGCCGATCAGGACGTCGAAGCTGGCCTGCTGAAGGGCCACCCGGACCTGCCGCTCACTGCTCGGTTCGACCTGCCGCAACGCGCTGGCGAGGCCCGCTTCCCGGGCACTCTGGTCCACGAACGAGAACAGCGCCTGGTTGCCTGTGCCGACCACGTTGTCGCCGCCGGCGGCGCGCAGGCTCTGCGCTTCCGCTGCTGCCTGCTGCATCCAGGCGAGCAGGGTGCGCTGTTCGGCCAGACGCGTTTCCAGCCGTGCGGCATCGCGATGGGCAGGCAGCCAGATGGCGAACACATACAGGATGATGATGAGCGCGATGCCGCCGAGGGTGAGCGTCCGGCGCTCGCGCGGCTCCAGGCCGTTCCACCACTGCTGCAGGCTCACGAGGACACCTCCAGCCGCAGCCGGCCCTGGGCGCGCTCGCCCTCGGCCCGGGCAGACAGCACTTCCACGCCGAGCCCGGCAGCCGCGTCCAGCCGCTGCTTGAGCTGGTCGATGCTCTGCAGGTTGCGGGCCGAAATATCGAGATCGAGACCGTTGTTGCGATACGTCATGGCGATGATCTGCAGGTCCGGGTCGGCCGCCAGCAACGGGCCGGCGGTCTGCAGCAGATTGAGCAGGCCGCTGTCGCTGCCGGCGCCGCGGCGCAGCGCCGCCAGCCGGCTTTCCATCTGCTGGCGTGGGTTATAGAGGTTGAGCTGGCCGCCGTTTGGGAAGGCCTGGCGATAGGTCTGCGCCATGGCGGTCTGCACGGCGCCGAGTTCGCGCGACAGCTGCCGCTGCTGCAGCAGCGCGGTGCCGGTATCGGTCAGCACCCAGGCTGCCAGCAGCGCTGCCGCCACCCGCCAGCGGCGCCACTGCGCTGCCCAGCCGCGGCGGCGGCTGTAGGGGCCGGTGCGCAGGCCGATCGCCTGGCGGTCGCGCAGGTGCTGGGCCAGCAGCGGCAACGGATCGATGTGCTCGTGCCGCTCGACCGGCAGGCTGGCGAGATCCAGTTCGGGAGCTGCGGCGGTGCTGTAGACCAGCAGCCGCAGCGGTTTGTCCTCGCCGGCGTCTTCCAGTGCCGCCGGCAGCAGCACGGGCAGGTTGTCGACGTCGCCGCCGAATCCGCTCTGCGGTCCGGTGCGCAGCAGAAAACCGTCGCCTTCGATCAGCAGCGTCCAGGCATCGGGCTGGTAGGGCAGGCCGAACAGTTCCGGATAGATCTGCTCGACGGCCAGCCCGGCCACGGCAAACGCTTCCAGCCATGCCTGCATCTGCCGATCCGCCACCACCGCCACGGCCAGCCGGCCCTGGTCATCGCGCTGGCCGAGACTGAAATGCAGCTCGTCGACGTCCTCCGCCAGCTGGTCTTCGAGCGCAAACGGAACGGCCTGTGCGGCCCGCTGCCTGCTCAGCGGCGGAATGCGCGCGCTCAGCAAGGACACGGCATGGGTGGGGACCAGGGCGACGGCAGGCCGGTCGCCGGCAGCGGCAGCCGCTTCCGCGAGCGAGCCGGCACCGACCGGCCCGGCCAGCCGGCCGCCGGCATCAACCAGTACCCACCGGACATGATCGGTGGATTCACCCTCAAGGCGAACAACGAGCCGCTGCGGCATGGAAGATCGTGTTTCTCAGTTCCGTGCGATAGATGATTGTGGCGCAAACCCATGAACCGAACCAGCAGCGTCGCCGGGCGTATCCATCCGGCCGCGACGGCGCAGTGCCTGGATAGAGGCCGATGGCGGTCAGTGGCCTTTACAACGTGCCGCGGGCGCGGGCGAGGACGCGGAAACCGTTCTCGCGGCTTAACAGGCTTTGCAGCCGGCTGCGGGCAGGGCCGAGGCTGACCTCGCCGTAAAAAGCAAAGTAATTGCTGGCGGTGCCGAGGCCGTTGGTGTCCAGCCCGCCTTCCGGCATGCCCGGCGCCTGCCGGAAGGCGTCGAGGCTGTCCCAGGCTTCCTTCAGCCGCTCCTCGATCAGACGCTCGGCGGTCTCCGCGCTGATGCGGCGGTCGAGCATGCGCAGCACCTCGACGGTGGCGGTGTTGACGTTGATGCTGGTGCCGCTGACAGGCAAGGCGGTCACGTGCGGGGCCAGCACCCGGTACAGTTCCGGCGTGAAGCCCTTCACCAGCAGCAGCTCGCTGGGGCTGGCGAGCAGCTGGTTGGCGGTGCGGCGCGGGATGTCCAGCGACATGTAGTAGCTGTCTTCCGCGCCCAATGGACGGGTCTGGAGGTCCGGGTCCAGCCAGTCGAGCAGCGAATCGATCAGCTCCGCCGGATTGAACTCCAGCTGGTGCGCATCGCGCAGGTTCTCCAGCAGCAGGAGGACGCGCTGGTAGTTGATGTCGCCGGCCGCCTGTTGGGGGTCGGCGGGAACGTTGGCAAGGTTGTTGAGATTGAAGCGCCCCTGCAGGTCCTCGATGCGCATGCCGAGGGTCGCGCCTTCGAAGGGCGGCAGCATGATCGGCTGCGCCCAGTCGTCCTGCGGGCCGTCGATGCCGTCGCCCCGCTCCAGGTCCGCTTTCAGGAGATCCAGCGCCCAGGCTTCGGCGGCGAGGGCGAGATCATAGGCCTGGTCGCTGGCCAGCAGGTTCTGGGTGCGGCGGATGTCCAGCCGCTCGCGGGCTGCGATTTCCACGGCCAGGATGGTGGCGATGGCGACCACCAGCAGGGCGGTGATGAGGGCGATGCCGCGCTGGCGGCTTGGCAGGTGGGCAGGCATGATCAGAACGGCAGCACGAATATGCGGTGGATGGTGCCGTAGTCGGCCAGTTCCAGCGTGACCTCGACAGCATGCGGCAGTTCGGGGTCGGGGCTGTTGGTGTCGAGCGGCGGCCACTGTTCGACCCAGCGCTTGTCGGCGCCGAGGAAGCGGAAGCTGAGCGCAGTCACTTTACCGAGCAGCGGCAATTCCTCGACGGCCGGATCCGGCGGCTGGTCCAGTACCAGCCAGCGGCTGCGGATCAGGGCGCCGTCCTTGAGCCCGTAGCCGACCCGCTCGAAGCTGCTGCGCTCCAGGCCCAGCGGATTGCTGCGGCCGCCGCGGGTGAAGACGATGCCATCCAGAACCTGCTCGAAGGCAGTCCTGGGATCGCGGTCGCCGCGCTGGTCCCGTACCGCTCTTGGTACCGCCTGTTCCAGGTCCTGGCGCAGGAAATGGAAGGCCTTCTGGATCTCGATCAGGCGATCGGCCTGGGCGTTGGTGCGCTCGCGGCTGTCGATGCTGGTCTGCAGGCCGGTGAAGGCGATCACCGAGATCAGCGCGAAGATGGACAGCGCGATCAGCAACTCCAACAGAGTGAAGCCACCGTGCTGGTGGAGGCGATAGCCGCTGATTCCTATCGTGCCCCGATTCTTGATCGTAGGAGCGGCCCCTGGCCGCGAATGCCCTTGCTGACGGCGGTTGTACGAGTGGCAGACAAACATGCCGTCATCCATTGGCCGGTGCCCCCGCGTTAGCACCGGGCACACCGGACTCGCCGCCCGGCGGCCCGTTGCCGTCATCGCCGGGCGGGTTCTGAGCGGCGGTCGCCACCGGCTTGCGTACCTGGGGATTGAGCAGGAAGCCGTGAAGAACGCTGAGCGGGGTATCGGCATCCTCCTGGTCCGAGACCCGGATCACGACCCGACGCAGATTGCGCGCCGGGGTAGGGAGCGCTTCCACCTCCCAGTGCCAGGTGCGGCCGGCCAGCTCCGTCTCGCCGGTCTGCCGGCCGTCGCGCCAGTCCTCCATGGCCTGCATCTCGGCCAGCCGGTTTTCGGCCACCCAGTGGGCCAGGGTGCGGTCGCGCAGATAGCTGACGTTGGCGCCGGCCTCGATGGACTTGTCGAGCACCGCCGCCAGCGCAATGGCGAGCACCGCCAGCGCGATCATCACCTCCAGCAGGGTAAAGCCGTCATTCCTCCGCATGCAGCTCGACCTTCCCGTCCATCCGTGCCTCAATCCGGTACCGAGTCGGCAGATCCGGATGGCTCAGCGTCAGCTCGAAGGGCGGATACAGCTCGCCGGTCGCGAAGAAGTAAGCATGCGGTTCGTCCCGCTGCTGGTCGTCCGCGCTGCGGGCGCTGACCGCCCGGGCGTCGGTGAGCAGCGTCAGGTGCAGCGGCTGCGGCAGGCGGTGGGCGGCAAACTCGCGGTCGTGCTCGAGCGGCAGCCAGGTCTGGTCGTCGCCGAGGACGAAAAAGCCGTAGCCATCGGCGTCGAAGCGCACCCCGAGCTCCCGGGAAGCGACGATAGCCTCCTCGGCGGCCAGCGTCAGCACGGCGCTCAGCCGCTGCGCTTCGCGCTTGAGTTCGTCGGCGCGGTTATCGCTGAAGGCGATGCTGGCGAGCCCGACAATGACGCCGACGATCACCAGCACCACCAGCAGCTCGATCAGCGTGAAGCCACGGCTGCGGTGCATCGCTCCTTACTGCAGGTCGAGATTGCTGATATCGGCATTCAGGCCGTCGCCGCCGGTCTGGCCGTCGGCGCCGAGCGAGATGATCTGGATGCGGCCGCCGGTATCCTCCGGCCCCAGGTAGATGTAGTCGTTGCCCCACGGGTCCTGCGGCAGTTTCTTCATGTAGCCGCCGGCTTTCCAGTTGCGCGGCTCGGGTGCGCCCGTCGGCCGCTCGACCAGCGCCTTCAGGCCCTGCTCGGTGCTCGGGTAGTTGTAGTTGTCGAGCTTGTACATCTCGAGCGCGCTTTCCAGCGCCCGGATGTCGTGTTGTGCCTTGGTAACGCGCGCCTTGTCGGGATTGTCGATGATGTTGGTGACGGCGAAGGTGCCGAGGATGGCCAGGATCACCACCACCACCATGATCTCGATCAGGGTGAAGCCGCCCTGCCGGCGGCGCACAGGATTACGTCGATTCATCATTGGACCTCTTTCCATACCGGTCACTGCGACAGCAAATGCCGGCGCGAGTGCCGCCAAACTTTCCGTTTTTGAGAGCCGCGCTAACTTTATCAGGCTGGCAGCCGAATCTTGTCGGCGGTCTGATCAGAAGATTTATCCCACCAGCTGATTGAGCTGGAAGATCGGCATCAGGATAGACATCACGATCAGCAGCACGATGCCGCCCATCACCAGGATCAGTACCGGCTCGAATACCGCGAGTATTGAGGCGATGGTGCCTTCGGTTTCGCGCTCCTGGTTGACCGCCGCCCGTTCCAGCATCTGCTCCAGCCGGCCGCTGGCCTCGCCGCTGCTGATCAGGTGTAGCAGCATGGGCGGGAATTGCCTGCTGCGCTCCAGGGCGCGGCTGATGCCGGAGCCTTCGCGCACGCGGGAGGCGGCGTCCTGCACCGCATCCCGCATCGGCAGGTTGGAGATCACCTGCGCCGAGATCCGCAGCGCATCCAAGACCGGCACGCCGCTGCCGGCCAGGATGGCGAAGGTGCGGGCGAAGCGGCCGGCATTGATGCCGCGGTTGAGCCGGCCGACCAGCGGCAGCCGCAGCAGCAGGGCGTGGACACGGCGGCGGAAGTTCTGAGAGCGCAGGGCGTAGCTGAACGCAAGCACCGCCAGGGCGATGATGAGGGCCAGCCAGATGCCATGGTCGCGCAGGAACGCGGAGATCGCGATCATGGTTCTGGTCAGGCCCGGCAGTTCCTGGCCGACATCGCTGAACACCTCGACCACCTTGGGGACGACATAGGTGAGCAGCAGCACCACGACGCTGACCGCCACGACCAGCAGGCCGATCGGGTAGAACAGCGCCAGCTGCACTTTCTGGCGCATGTGCTGGCGGCTCTCGGTATAGTCGGCGAGCCGTTCCAGCACCAGTTCCAGGTGACCGGTCTGTTCACCGGCGGCGACCGTCGCCCGGTACATTTCGGAAAACACCCTCGGAAAACCGGCCAGCCCTTCGGCCAGACTGTGGCCTTCCATCACCTTGGCCCGGACCGCGGTCATCATCCGCCGCAGCCGGGGTTTTTCGCTCTGCTGGGCGACCGCCTGCAGCGATTCCTCCAGCGGCAGCCCGGAACCGACCAGGGTTGCCAATTGCCGGGTGATCAGCGCCACCTCCTGCGGGCTGGCACCGCGGCTGAGGGAGAACGTGCGGCGCCGGCTCTGTTCCTGGCGGGCGATTTCGCCGACTTCCAGCGGAATCCAGCCTTGCTCGCGCAGCTTCTGCCGTACCTGGCGGGCGGTGTCGCCCTCCAGGACGCCGCGTCGCTGCTTGCCGGCCTCGTCCAGTGCCTGGTATTCGAAAGCACCCATGAAATCGTTCCGTCGTAACCTGAAAACCGCTTGATCGAGATCGAAGAAGGCTGTCGGCAGGGCCAGGCTGCTGGTTCCGCCGGACTGGCGCGCCGAAATACGGGGCCGCACTCCTGCGCCGGCAATCTGTACTCGGTTACCAAAGATAGGGTGTTTCCGACGCTGCCGGAATCACCGAGGCCCGGTCCCGAGCGGCATGGTCGTTTCCACGCCCGCGCTGCGGCTTCCTGTCCTGGTCAGGAGTCCAGCCGCGCATCCTCGGCGCTGACCCGCAGGACTTCCTCCAGCGAGGTCTCGCCGGCCAGGACCCGGCGTATCCCGTCGTGACGCAGGCTCGGCGTGCGGCGGCGGGCCAGCGCTTCCAGCGCTTGTTCGTTGGCGCCCTCATGGATCAGGGCGCGCATGCGGTCGTCGACCAGCACCAGCTCGAACACGCCGCCGCGGCCGATGTAGCCGGTATCCTTGCAGCGCTCGCAGCCGCCTGGGCCGTGGATGACGGGAGGGTTCTCCGGATCGATCCCCATCAGCTCGCAATCGCGCTGACTCGCCTCGTAGGGCCGGCGGCAGTGCGGGCAGAGCAGGCGTACCAGCCGCTGCGCCATCACGCCGATCAGACTCGACGACAGCAGGAAGGGTTCCACGCCCATGTCGCGCAGCCGGGTGACGGCGCCGACCGCGGTGTTGGTGTGCAGGGTGGACAACACCAGGTGGCCGGTCAGCGACGCCTGCACCGCGATCTCGGCCGTTTCCAGGTCGCGGATCTCGCCGACCATCACCACGTCCGGGTCCTGCCGCAGGATGGCGCGCAGGCCGCGGGCGAAGCTCATGTCGACCTTGGTGTTGACCTGGGTCTGGCCGATGCCGTCGATGTAGTACTCGATCGGATCCTCGACCGTGAGGATGCTGCGGGTGGCGTTGTTGAGCCGCGAGAGCGCGGCGTACAGCGTCGTGGTCTTGCCCGAGCCGGTCGGGCCGGTGACCAGGATGATGCCGTGCGGCCGGTGGATCAGCTCGTCGATGTGGTCGCGCAGCTCCGCCGGCATGCCCAGCTGCTCGAGGTCGAGCCGGCCGGCCTGCTTGTCGAGCAGGCGCATCACCACCCGCTCTCCATGGCCGGAGGGCAGGGTGGAGACCCGCACGTCCACGGCGCGGCCGGCGATGCGCAGCGAGATGCGGCCGTCCTGCGGCAGGCGCTTCTCGGCGATGTCCAGCTTGGCCATGACCTTGATGCGCGAGACCAGCAACGGCGCCATCACCCGCGGCGGCTGCAGCACCTCGCGCAGTACGCCGTCGACCCGGAACCGCACCAGCAGGCGGTTCTCGAAGGGTTCGATGTGGATGTCCGAGGCGTTCTGCTTGATGGCCTCGGTCAGCAGTACGTTAATGAGCCGGATGATGGGTGCATCGTCCTGGCTTTCCAGCAGGTCCTGCGGCTCGGGCAGGTCCAGGTGGGCGAGATCCAGGCCTTCGCCCAGATCGTCCATCATCTGCATGGTGTCAGCTGAGGCCGTCTCGTAGGTCTGCTGCAGCAGCCGGTCGAACGTCTCCTCGTCGGCGACCGTTTCCAGCTTGAGCGGCAGGCGCAGGCTGCGGCGCAGCTCGGCGAGGCTGGCCGGCCGCACGTTGGGGCGACAGATCACGCGGGCGTGATCGTGGTTGATCTCGGTGACCAGCACGCCGTGCCGCTTGGCAAAGCCAAACGAAGGCCGGCTGCCGGGGATGGAAGGCTCCTGCGGACGGGCATCAGGTTCGCGCAGGGGGCTGATGTTGCTCACCGGGTCGCATCCATGGCCGTATCGAATGGAGCCGGGATTGCCGGCTGCGGTCGTTCGGGCAGGAGGGGTACCTCCTCGCCAGGCATCAGACTGATGCCGCGCGCGTTTTGTTCCAGCTGGCGGGCGCGCATGTAGTTGTACTTGCGGCCCGAATAGGCGCTGGCGGTGGCTTCGTCGCGCAGGATGGTCGGCTGCAGGAACAGCATCAGGTTGCGCCGGTCCTTGCTCGACGAGCGGGACTTGAACAGGTTCCCCAGCAGCGGGATGTCGCCCAGCAGCGGCACCTTCTGCTCCGACTGCGTGACGTTCTCGTCGATCAGGCCGCCCAGGGCGATCAGCTGGCCGTCTTCCACCAGCACGCTGGTGGTGACCGAGCGCTTGTTGGTGATCAGGTCGGCCGCGCCGGCGGTGGTCGTCTCCTCGACGCTGGAGACTTCCTGCGAGATGTCCAGCAGCACGCTGTTGCCCTCGTTGATCTGCGGCTTGATCTTGAGGATCAGGCCGACGTCTTCGCGGCTGATGGTCTGGAACGGGTTGGTGGTGTTCTGGCCCTGGTTGGTGTACTGGCCGGTGACGAAGGGCACGTTGCGGGCGACCCGGATCTCGGCTTCCTGGTTGTCCAGGGTGAGCAGCGACGGCGTCGACAGGATGTTGGCCCGGCTGCTGTTGGCCAGTGCCCGCAGCAGGAAGCCGAACCGGAAACGGCTGTCGAAATCGCCGACCGCGACGGTCAGCCCCGAACCGAGCCTGGACGGATTCACGAACGCATCGCCGCTCTGGTTGACTCCGAGCAGATCGCGCACCGCGCCCGGCACGCTGCCGAACAGGCTGCCGAAAGCCGGTACGTTGCCGGACGGATCCAGCCCTACCGCTTCCACTCCCAGGGCGCGGCCCTGGAGCTCGGTGATCTCCGCCACTGCCGCTTCCACCAGCACCTGGGCGCGGCGGATATCGAGCTGGCGGATCACGGTCTGCAGGGTACGCTGCAGCTTGGGCGGCGCAGTGATCACCAGCGCGTTGGTGGCCTCGTGGGCTTCGATGCTGATCTCCGGCCGGCCGCCGCCTGTCCCGGCCGGCCGACCGCCGCCCTGGCCGCCGGCAGCCTGCGCTTCTGCGTCCTGCAGTTGCTCGCTGACGCCGGTCAGCACCGGCACCAGGTCCTTGGCGCGGGCATAGCGCAGATAGATCACCTGCGTCTCGCCGCCGGCATCCACCGGCGTGTCGAGATGCGCCACCAGCGCCCGGATGCGCAGCCGCTCGGCCTTGTCGCCGCTGAGCAGCAGGCTGTTGGTACGTTCGTCGGCGGCCAGCCGCACGCCGGTGCCCGGCGGCTGGTTCGGATCGCCGCCCTGCTGCCGCAGGGTGCTGACGATTCGAGCCAGCTCCGCCGCCGAGGCATAGGTGAGCGGTACCACTTCGATCTCGTCGTCGCCGGCCTGATCGACCCGGGCGATGATTTCCGCCAGCCGCTGCACGTTGGCGGCACGGTCGGAGACGATCAGCACATTGGTCGGCGGGTAAGCGGCCAGATGCCCCTGCTGCGGCACCAGCGGACGCAGGATCGGAACCAGCTGCGCGGCAGTGACATTGCGTACCGGGATGACCCGGGTGACGATCTCGTCGTTGTCGCCGCCGCCACGCGGGCCGACGGTCGGAACCGCCATCTGCTTGGCGTTGATCTCGGGCACGATCTTGGTGACGTCCCCGCTCTCGACGGCGCTGAAGCCATGCACCTGCAGCACCGACAGGAAGACCCGGTAGAGCTCGTCGGCCGGCATCGGCTCGCGCGAGATTACCGTCACCCGGGCTTTCACGCGGGGGTCGACAATGAAGTTCCGGCCGGTGACGTCGGCGACGGTGCTGATCAGGGCCGAAAGGTCGGCGTCCTTGAGGTTGAGCGTGATCTTCTGGTCGTTGGCGTTGCGCCCGGCGGGCGCCTGCTGCGCGAAAGCGGCGGAGCAGAGCAAGGCCGTGGTGAGTGCGCCTGCCGCCAGCGCTTTCCATGCCTGCCTGTAGCCGAAGCTGCTGGTCGAGATCATGTCCGCCTGCCTTATTGTGCCGAATTCTGTAATTGCAGCTGCAACGTGAATTCAGCGCCGTTGCGCAGCACGCTCACGTTGACCACGTCCGCCGACGCCAGCTGCCCCAGCGCATCCGCCGCCTTGTTCATGTTGTCGAGCTGCACGCCGTTGACGGCGGTGACGATGTCTCCCTCCTGCAGGCCCGACAACTGGAACGCGGTGGGATTCTGGCCCGGCCGCACGCGAAAGCCCAGCAGTCCGCCGCCACCGCGGTTGACCGGCTCGGCCTGGATGTAATTGGCGACGTTCTGAGGATTATTCATGATGTCGCGACGGACCGCTGCCAAGTCCGTGGCCGGACTTGATGTCGTGGCGCGGTTCCTGCGGGCCGCGGCAGTCCGGGTGCCCAGGCTTTCTTCGGGCAGCCGCAGCGTCTCGTACTGACCGTTGCGCAGCAGCATGACGCGGTCGGCGTAGATCTGGTCGATGACGGCGCCGCCCGGCAGCTGGGCGCCGGTCTGGTAGATCTGATCGTCCTGACCCGGGGCCGAGATGATGGCGCGGGTTTGCGCAGGATCGGTGTTGAACAGGATGCCGCGCAGGGTGAGGTTGAGCCGGGTTTCGGGCGCATCGATCGGCGCGCTGCCGCGCGCTGCAGACTGCGGTGCCTGCCCGAACAGGTGCAGGCTGGCGATCTGGCGATAATCGGCCCGCGCCTGGGAGGGGGCTGGTGCCGAGGCAGCGGGCGGCGGCAGCTCCTGGGCCGGGGCGGGCAGCGCGGTCCAGGTCAGCCGTGCCAGTGCCTGAGCGAGCAGCAGAACCAGGACGGCGCTGGTCGCCAAGGCCAGCCGGTCCCAGGTTCTGGCATCAAGCCGGCGAACGAAGCGCGCGAATTGATCTTTCACGAGGTACACCGAATGCGGCGGATCCCTGCCTGTCGGCGTTCCGAAAGGGGCTGGCAGCCCTGCTTCCGTGGCAAGAGCGACCGAACAAGCTTAAAGAAGGTGCGTAAACACATGCAACTTGGGGGCGCTTACACCGCAACCGGCGCCTTGATATGCGGGTGTGCCCGATAGTCGCGCAGTTCGAAATCCTCATAGCGGAAAGCGAACAGGTCGCGGACCTCGGGGTTCAGGTGCATGGTGGGGAGAGGCAGCGGCTCGCGGGAGAGCTGCAGGTCGGCCTGCTCCAGGTGATTCAGGTACAGATGGCAGTCGCCGCCGGTCCAGATGAAGTCCCCAGGGGTCAGGCCGGTGACCTGGGCCACCATCATGGTCAGCAAGGCGTAGGACGCGATGTTGAACGGCACGCCGAGGAAGATGTCGGCGCTGCGCTGGTAGAGCTGGCAGGAAAGCCTGCCGTCGGCCACATAGAACTGGAATAGCGCGTGGCAGGGGGCCAGCGCCATGCGCTCCAGTTCCCCGACGTTCCAGGCACTGACCAGCAACCGGCGCGAGTCCGGATTGCGGCGGATCTCGTCGACGATCTGACGCAATTGGTCGATATGGCGGCCGTCGGCGGTGGGCCAGGACCGCCATTGCACGCCGTATACCGGTCCCAGCTCGCCGTCGGCATCGGCCCACTCGTCCCAGATGGTGACGCCGTGCTCGCGCAGGTAGGCGATATTGCTGTCGCCCCTGAGGAACCACAGCAGCTCGTGGATGATGGATTTCAGGTGCACCTTCTTGGTGGTGACCAGCGGGAATCCGGCGTTCAGGTCGAAGCGCATCTGATGGCCGAACACCGACAGCGTGCCGGTGCCGGTACGGTCGGACTTGGCTGTGCCGTGCTCGCGCACCAGGCGCATCAGCTCAAGATACTGCCGCATGTTCACTATTCCTCTTGTTGCGGCCATAGGCCCAGGCCAGTAGGCCGATGCCGCCCAGGATCATGGGCAGCGACAGCAGCTGCCCCATGGTCAGCCAGCCGAAGGCGAGATAGCCAAGATGGCTGTCTGGCAGCCGGACGAACTCTACCAGGAAGCGGAAACTGCCGTAGCAGAGCAGGAACAGGCCGGAAACCGCTGCCCGCGGGCGCGGCCTGCTCGAGAACCACCAGAGGATGACGAACAGCGCGACGCCCTCCAGTGCGAGCTGGTAGAGCTGGGACGGATGCCGGGCGACAGTCCCCAGGGGCGGATAGACCATGCCCCAGGGCAGGCTGGTAGGGGCCCCCCACAGCTCGCCGTTTATGAAATTGCCGAGCCGGCCGGCGCCCAGTCCGATCGGCGTCAGCGGCGCGATGAAATCGGTAAGGGTCAGGAAGGAGCGCTCGACCTTGCGCGCGTACAGCCAGACCGCGACCAGGACCCCCAGCATGCCGCCGTGGAAGGACATGCCGCCTTCCCAGATCCTGAGCAGGATCAGCGGATTGTCCAGGAAGGCCGGCAAGTTGTAGAACAGCACGTAGCCGATCCGACCGCCGAGGACCGCGCCCAGCGCCCCATAGATCACGAAGTCATCCATTTGCGCCGCGGTCAGTGGCGCAGCTGGCCGTCGCGTCCGGAGCCGGCCCAGCCACCAGGCGGCGAGGAAACCGACGGCATACATCAGGCCGTACCAGCGTACCGCCAGCGGCCCAAGTTGGAACGCCACCGGATCGAAATCTGGATAGACGAGCATGCTGAACTCTCGCGAATCGGGCGAGCCGTAAGCCTGACCTGGGGCCTGGGATAGGTCAATATCGACCTTGCCGGCGTCCCGCGGCAGCGGCACTCGTGCGTGAACCATGCCATGCTTCTGGTTGCCGGCATGACATACAATTCATTGGCTTGATCGAACACGGCGAGCCGCCCGCGCTGACAGCCGGGCTCATAACATGCACTCTGAGAAACGGATATCTACTGTGAAGCGACTGGCTCTTGTCCTCAGCCTCTGCTTGCTGACCGCAACGTCCGCCTGGGCCCAGACCCGATACGTCACCGACCAACTGCAGATTACCCTGCGGACCGGGCCCACCAACGGCCACCGCATCCTCAAGATGCTCAATGCCGGCACGCCCGTGGAGATCCTGGAATCCAACGAGGAGGGCTGGACGCGGGTGCAGACCCGTGACGGGCTGGAAGGCTGGGTTCTGGAGCGGCACCTGATGGACTCGCCGAGCGCGCGCGACCAGCTGGCCAGCGCCACCAACCGCCTGCAGCGGGCCCAGCAGGAGCTGGCGGAGTTGAAGAAGAGTCTCGCCAGCGGCAGACAGGATCTGGCAACGGCCCAGAGCCGGATCAAGGAGCTCACCGCCGCCAACGAGCGGATGCAGAAGCAGCTGCAGGATGCCGCCCGGGGGCTCACGCTCTCCAACGAGAACCGCGACCTGAAGAAGCAGATCGTCGACCTGCAGCGCGAGATCGAGGTGCTGC